>NZ_CAKVZK010000004.1:0-102766 GCF_934835585.1 Clostridium sp. AF02-29
CTAGAGCACGCGGTTCATACCCGCGGTGTCGAGGGTTCGAATCCCCCTCTCGCTATTGATGAAGCAGCTTGCAGTTGAGCAAGCTGTTTTTATTTTACTTAAAGTCCCTGTCCATCCATAAAATTTTTGTTTAACAAATTTCACATTCCATAACCTTTTTCTTAATATTTATAACAATCCCTATTTAGCCTTGAAGTTGGCGGGTGAGTGTGCTATAATCAGACGAACCTGGAGAGATGTTAAAATAATGTTAATTTATTTATGATAAAAAGAAAATCGAGGTTGATTGATATGAAACATTTTCTGAAGGAACTCCTGAAGAAATACGGGCATATATGGATTCTGGGATACGGATTTATCTATCTTCCGTGGTTTATGCATCTGGAAAAAACCGTGACTTCCAATTACCATATCATGCACTCATCGCTGGATGATATGATTCCGTTTAATGAATACTTCGTCATCCCATATTTACTGTGGTTCGCCTATGTGACCGCTGCGATTGCATACCTGTTCTTCAAGAATAAAGAAGAATATTACCGGTTATGTGCATTTTTATTTACCGGCATGACGCTGTCACTCTTAATCTGCACCCTGTTCCCGAATGGAACTGACCTGCGGACCGCCGTAAACCCGGACAAGAACCTCTGTTCCCGTCTGGTCTATATGCTCCACCAGGCTGACACGAACACGAATGTATTTCCAAGCATCCACGTGTACAATTCCATCGGAACCCACATCGCGGTCATGAAGAGTGAGTCTCTGAAAAAGCACAAAGTAATCCGGATTCTTTCCGGTATCCTGATGGTCGCTATCTGCATGGCAACTGTCTCGCTGAAGCAGCACTCGGTTCTGGACGTCGCAGGCGCGATTCTTTTAAGCGCAGCTATCTATCCGTTAGTATATGCGGGAAGCACGCAGGAAGAGACAGAGAACGAACCAGAATATATTCGCTAAAGGATTTCTCAAGACAAGTAAACATAAGCTGGCGCCAAAGTATGACAGGTGCCAGCTTTTTATCTGCGATAAATCCCCCTGCCGCAGCCATTACGAAAACTAGGTCTCTAACATTCATCACGTGGTAATCCCTTATCGAATCATATCTAAGTGATTGACATAGAATCAGAAAATCCGACCATCTGGAAACAATCCATTTTCCAGACGTCGGATTTTTAATTTGCATTTTTGACAGATTTGATTTTCTTTTCTAATCCGCCCTATTTTTAGTTAAACCCATAAAACTTCTGCGAAATCTTATAGCAGGCGATCGACACCTTCCGTCCGCCTTTTCCCGGCAGGTTTACGCCCTGTCCGAGGAAGCCCCAGCGCAGGCGCATATACAGCGTGAAATTCTGCTGTTTCAGATACTGCCACAGTTCTTTTTTCTTCTTCAGATTTTCCTCTGTCTCCGAGCGGATCGCCAGAATTGAAGTAACTGTCATCATGATCTCCAGATAGCGGACCATGTAGTGGCGCAGCTTTGGATTCTTGATCTTGGTCACATCGTAATATCCCAGCATCAGCTTCGTGACGAGTATCTGCTGATCAATACGGCTGATCATGACTTTTTCATTGACCGACTGATCGTCGCGTCCGATGAAATAGCGGTAGAAATTCACATCCAGGTAGTACATGGATTTTACGTGTGGAAGCGGCTGATATACAAAAATATTATCCACGTAGAACGTATGCTTTGGCAGTTCCAACCCGCAGTTCCGAAGCATTTCCACACGGTAAATGACTGAATGCATCAGGATATACTGTCCCAGGCGGAAGCCTCTTGCACCGTTCCAGTCGATGAGCTGACGTTTTGGGAGCGCCATGTTGTAGTTCATGACCTTTTTGTGTTTTGCGCCCTGTTTCTCATAAACGAAGTTGGTAATCAGCATATCCAGCGTCACATTGTCATGGACAAATTTGCGCAGCGTATCCAGAACCTCCATATACGCCTCTTCGTTGACCCAGTCATCGCTGTCCACGACCTTATAATAGACGCCCGTCGCATTGCGCAGTCCCGCATTGACGGCCTCGCCGTGACCACCGTTTTCCTGATGAATCGCCCGGCAAATCCCCGGATAATTTCTCTCATACTCATCGGCAATCTCCGCCGTATTATCTTTTGTGGAACCGTCATCCACGATCAGGATCTCCACCTCATCGCCGCCCGGCAGCAGGGATTCGATGCAGTTACGCATATATGCCGCCGAATTGTAGCACGGAATCGCTACCGACAACAGTTTCATTGGTTTATTTTCTCTCAAAACTCCAGTTCCTCCATCTCTTTGTTGACCCGATCCTCACAGGAGCGCATGGCGAGAATCGTCTGTTCCATCAGTTTGTCTAATTCCCAGCCAAGCTGATCAGCCCCGCGTCGGATCACGTCTCTGGAACATCCAGCCGCAAATTTCTTGTCCTTAAATTTCTTCTTAAGACTTGAAAGCTCCATGTCCTTGGTGCTCTTGGACGGGCGCATCTTCGCCGCCGCCCAGATAAGCCCTGTCAGCTCATCGGCTGCAAACAACACCTTTTCCATCTCATGTTCCGGAGCCACATCCACCCGTATGCCGTAGCCGTGGCTGACAACCGCATGGACTAAATCTTCCTCTGCGCCTCCGTCGCGCAGAAGCTCCGGTGCCCGCTCGCAGTGTTCTTCCGGATAAAGTTCAAAATCAATGTCATGCAGCAGTCCTGCCATGCCCCAGAATGCTTTTTCGTCCCCATATCCCAGCTGCTCGGCATACCACTCCATGACGCCCTCCACGGTCAGTCCATGTAAAATATGAAATGGTTCTTTATTATACTTGCGAAGGAGCGCAAGCCCCTGTTCCCTGCTCAGTGATGTCTGTTTCATCCTCCGTGCCTCTCTTTCTCTTTCCACGTTTCCGTGTCCGGATCCTTGATTCTCAGTAATTCACACTATCTATAGTTATAACAAAATTAACCAGCAAAATAAAGCAGATTTTTATAAAAGTATTGTGAACAAGTCGTTGCTGTTCACGCATACGTGCCCAGTAATAACAACTCAAACTCCCCACGTCTGCCACATTGACTGAAATTCTCTTTCAAAATAAGTTACGCATCTTCTTAAACACCACCCATAATCAATCTTCTCCACTGTTTCTGCCGCATAGATCGGATAAGCAGCCACCTGCTCGTCATTAATATAATAGGATGCCTGCCCGACCTCCTGTCCTTCATGAACCGGTGCTTCCAGCTCGGTCGGGTACTCATAACGGATGTCTGGCTTCTCGTCCGCGCGCAGAAGCATCAGAAACGTCTGTTTTTCCGATGGCAGATTCAGTGTGAGCGCCGTCGTTCCTTTCACACCCCGCCTCACCTCCACCTCCGGAAATGTTTTCTCCCGGTCAAATATATCATACCAGTTATATGTATCAAATGCATACTGATCGAGTTTCCGCATATCCGCCCATTTGTACGTCTTGTGCGGCGGCCACCCGCAGCCGAGAAGCGCCACCGTAAATGCTTTTCCCTCTTTTTTTAACGCCGCCACATAACAGTACCCGGCTTTCCCGGTAAATCCTGTCTTGCCCGACAGCACCTCCGCGCACTGGCTTAAAAGCGCGTTGTGGTTTGCCAGGTAAAATGAACGGTTTCCCGACTCATCCTGAATCGTCCGTGATGCCGTACGGGTAATTTCCAGAAATGTTTCGCGGCACGGCGACTGGAACGCGCAGTAGCGCATGATCCGCGCCATATCCGCCGCCGAAGCGCTGTGTTCGTTTCCATCCGCATCCGCAACGTCCAGACCGTTCGGTGTCACGAAACAAACATTCTTACATCCTATCTCCCACGCTTTCCGGTTCATTTTCTCCGCAAATTCTTCCACACTTCCCCCGATGTGCTCCGCCACCGCCACGGCGCTGTCGTTGTGGGATTCCAGCATCAGGGAATAGAGTAGATCCGATAGGCGGTACCGCTCCCCCGCCCGCATATTGAGCTGGACATCCGGCATGGAGGCCGCTTTCTCTGATACCTCGACCCAGTCATCGGGATTTCCCTGTTCCAGTGCGAGAATGCAGGTCAGAATCTTCGTCGTGCTTGCCATCGGATAAGCGGTATCCGCATCTTTCCCCGCCAGAATACGCCCACTGTCCGCATCCATGAGAACCCAGGCGCGGGCGTGAAGGGTCTGTTGTAGAGAAGTCTCTTTCTCTCCCAGAATCTCTTTATTTTCTATGTTTCCACGAACAAAAACCGCCCCGCCGGCCGGAACCAACTGAATCATCGCCAGTATACTTCCTGCCAGCAGAACGGCTATCCATTTTCTGATTCTATCTCCCATCCGGCTGCTCCGGAATCCCTTTTCAGGAGATTATATGAGAATAAACCTGTTTTCTATGACTTTTTCTTTCTATTTTTCCAGCGGCTCATTCAGCTTCTCCGTCCCCGGCAGCGCAAACCGTCCGCCCGCGATGATCTTTACACTCGTTCCATCTGGATGAATCGCCTCGATCGTATCCAGCTCGGAGTACGGGATTGTAATGTCCGTATGGCAGCCAAAATATGCCTCCTGCGGGTTTTCTTTGCGTTTTGCTGAAATCTCATTCTCACGCGCCACCATCTCGCGTCCATCCGGGTTGAAGACCGGGCAGTCCTCCATCCAGCTGTAGCAGGTATCGCCTACCGCAAAGTGCGGTCCCATCTTCTCGGCAATCAGAATCGGGAATTTGTCGAGAATGCCATAGCGCAGCGCTACCTCATACGCAGTTGTGTTGGTGCCAATCGCAAACTCGCCCATCGGCAGCGTCTCATGGTTTTTTAGGATCATCTGTTTCACTAACGCCTTATTTTCCTCTTCCGTCTCAAAGTTTTTGCAGGTATAGGAGACAGCGATACCATTTTCAAACCGGATTTCCAGATCTTTGAACTGAAATTCCCCGATATAGACGCTGCCGACATGCAGAAGCCCGTTTGTCCCAGCAAGCTGCGGGGAGGTAAAGACTTCTCCAACCGGAATATTTACATCCGCCACGCAGTTTTCGAAATTCGACTGTTTCGTCGGCTCAGCAAGCGTGTGAAGCTGTACGGTCAGATCGGTGCGGTTGCCGCCGCGTCCGCTGATGTGGACTTGCGATGCCTGATCCAGTTCGTTGATCATGATCTGCTGGATGTCGCGGTACAGCTCATAGTCCAGCGTATTGATGCGGATCGTCTCCTTGAAAACCGCCTCAAACTCCGCTCCGATCTCCGGAAGCGGGAATGCAATGATTGTGAAGCTCGTCTCCGTTCCCGGAATATACGCGTCCACAATCTGCATCGCCTCATTGCTGTAGGATAACAGCAGTTTCTCCTGTTTTTCACTTAAAGAAAAGGCTGCTGCTGCATTGACCGGCTCAAATCCAGCCTCGCCGAAGGTTTCCACAACTGCCGGACCGGCATATACCGACGCCAGATCCTTGTATGTCTCATATGCCACCTTCAAAATAGACAGTTTCCGCTCACGAAAGGCCTTGTCCAGGTAAACCGCATTGTCGTAGCGGTGATCATACTCGTACTGGCGGTTCGCCGGTGTGCCATAGTAACCGTTCGTGCGCGCCGCCATCCGGTTCACCGTGCCGATGGAGGCGCGGGCAATGATCGGCTCCAGACCGAGTTCGCGGAAATTTTCCACTGCCATCCGGATCATGCGCTCAAATCCGATGTGGTAACGGATCTGCACCGTTTTCTTGCCCTCATAGCTGCGTCCGGTCGCCGCAAATCCCTTACGGTAGCCTTCTGTGTAGGTATCTGCCATCCGGCGTACCGTCTCCTCCGGCAGCTCATTCATAAAACGTGCCGTCGCAAGCTCTGTCTCCGAGATATATTCGCCAAACCGGTACAGATAACGCAGATCGTTTAAATCACTGTCCATGATGATCGATTTTCCAAAATCCAGCGACGGATCCAGCGTCTCACGCACCCTCCACGGAAGCATCCTGTCACAATAATCACTGACAAAATAGTAGAGCGGCTCGCGAAGCTCCGCCACCTCCGGAGTACCGCCCTCAAACAGGTTGTAAACCTCAATAAACAGTTCCTCCAACACCGTCACATCCACCAGACGGCTCTCATAGGCGTAAACGATCGCACTGCGGATCTCCGTATAGAGAAATGACAGCCACGGACCATAGTTCTCTCCCAGCTCTTTTGCCGCATAGTCCGGGTTCGCAAAGCTCTTCCCATACGCCCCTGGAAGTATATCCGCATAAAGCGTCCGGTTAAATTCTGCTGCCTCTTTCTGGCTCATTGCCGCCAGCGTCCCATCCATCTGTTTCTGGAAGGTTTCTTCTATCAGCTCGATAAACTGGACGGTGCGCTCAAAAAATGCCCGGTATGGCTCACCAACCGTCGCTTCTTCTTTCATATGGCCGATGCGCTCCATCGCGAGTTCATGGCGCTCCGCAACCGCCTCATTTTCTTCTTTCAAAAGTTCCCAATATTTCATGTTCAGATATTTCCCTCCTTCTGCCATCGCCAAATTTCACTTTCAAACCACGCCCGCCGCAAAGGCTCTTACCGGCGTTCCATTGGTCCGGCATTCCAGGCAAGCCACGCATAAAAACCATTCATTCTTAGCCCCGGATGCCAATCAAAATCGTCACAATCCACCAGATGACCAGAAGCCCCGACAAAATCGTACCAATTTTCGCGAATATATAATTTTTTTCTTCTTCTTTAAATGATTTCCATCCGTACATCAGCGACGCCACGGAAAATAATATGCTCGAAAAGCACATCGACAGCGCGCCGACCGGCGTATTGCCCTGGCTGCGGACACTGAATGCCATCCCTGCCACGCACAGCAGCAGACCGACTCCCGCCAGTCCCAGGCAGAGATAGCCGTGTTCTGCCATCGGCTTGCGGATATAAGAAATCCGGTTATCTGTTTGACGTCCCATGCAGACACCTCCCAATTGCACGTGTAATCCACTGGCAGAGGTAGCCAGCAATTCCACCTAACGTATTTAAAAACATATCATCCACATCAAAACTTCCCACCTTGAATACGAGCTGAATCGTCTCGATGCTCAAAGTCAGAAGGAAGCTCAGAATCAACATCAGGTACCATTTTCCAAATCTCGAACTGATGATCGGCAGGAAAAATCCAAACGGCATGAAGCACACCACGTTGCCAGCCGTATTTAACAGGAACGCTTCCGTCCCCACTATATCACGATAAATATAAAACCGTTTGATTTCCTTAAATAAAACGAGATTATAGGCATACTCCACATGCGGCGCGCGCCCGAATCCGTCCGAAAAAAACATAAAATATATAAGAAGCACCAGGTATGCGACAAAGAATATCCAGCACACCTTCTGATGCGTTTTTGTCCGTTTCCACATAATTCCCCACATAAACTGCCAGAAATGAGAAAAACCGTACACCGTCCCCGGTCATACGGTTTTTCTCTTTCGACTGGGCATATCTGCCCTGTTTCAAATCCAATTTTTAGAATGTAATATCTGATTTGCGTTTCAGTAAAAACGCACCGCTGACGATCGCCATCACACCGGCTGCCAGCCCTACCGTGATGATCACACTTCCAATCACGATATTAATCACACCGGTTCCCTGCATCGTTTTGTAGATCTTTTCCATATCGATCCGCTCCTTCTTACACTCCGTCGCATGGCATTTCCCATTTCAAGCATGCCGCTCCGTGAACCAAATCTCTATTTTGCACCGTACTGCTCATAATATGCGTCGATCGCTGCTTTCAGTGTATCATCGATCACGACCTTTCCCTGGCACTCCTTGTTGTACAGGCACTCTACGACATCTGACATCGATACGATCGCTGCGGTCGGGAAGCCGTACAGTTCCTTGATCTCATCCAGCGCACACTTTTCTCCCTTGCCGCGCTCCATACGGTTTAAAGATACCATCAGGCCTTTGATCTCCACATCTGCCTGGGATTTGAGGATCGGGAAGGTCTCCTCGATGGATTTACCGGAAGTGGTTACATCCTCGATGATAACGACGCGGTCGCCATCCTTTAACTTGCTTCCCAGAAGGATGCCGGTATCGCCGTGATCCTTGACCTCTTTCCGGTTGGAGCAGTAACGTACTTCTTTGCCGTACAGCTCACTGATCGCCATCGAGGTGGCAACTGCCAGCGGGATTCCCTTATAAGCCGGTCCAAACAGGACATCGAAATCCAGACCATAGTTGTCATGAATCGCCTTGGCGTAATACTCGCCCAGACGGCGCAGCTGCGTACCGGTTACATATGCACCCGCGTTCATGAAGAACGGAGATTTACGTCCGCTCTTTAAGGTAAATTCGCCAAACTTGAGCACTTCGCTCTCTACCATGAAATTGATAAATTCCTGCTTATACTGTTCCATCATACTCTCCTATCTTACCGAACCGCACCAATCAGTTCATGTATATCTTCAATGCCATATTTTTCCATGTAGGCGTCGATGCCCTTCACGATCTCCTCCGTCGCATACGGATTATGGAAATTCGCCGTACCGACTGCCACCGCGCTTGCGCCTGCCAGAATAAATTCGATCGCATCGTCCGCATTCATGATACCGCCCATGCCGATGATCGGAAGCTTGACCGCCTGCGCCACCTGGTAAACCATGCGGACTGCCACTGGTTTCACTGCCGGGCCGGACAGACCGCCGGTACGGTTGGCTACCGCAAAGGTTCTCCGGTTGATATCGATCTTCATGCCAGTCAGTGTGTTGATCAGGGACAGCACATCCGCACCGCCTGCCTCGGCTGCCTTCGCCATCTCCGTGATGTCGGTAACATTCGGGCTGAGCTTCATGATAATCGGCTGTTTCGCATGGCGTTTTACCTCGCGGGTGATCGTCTCCACTGCTTTCGGATCCTGTCCAAATGCGATGCCGCCCTCCTTGACGTTCGGGCAGGAAATGTTGATCTCCAGCATATCGACCGGCTGGCTCGCCAGTTTTTCCACTACATCGACGTAATCTTCCGTCGTTTTTCCACATACATTGACGATAATCTTCGTATCATACTGACGTAAAAACGGGATATCCCTCGATGCAAATAAATCATACCCCGGATTCTGTAAGCCGATCGCGTTGATCATGCCGCCGTACACCTCCGCAATACGCGGGGTCGGATTGCCTGGCCACGGCACATTTGCCACACCCTTGGTCACAACCGCGCCGAGCTTGTTCAGATCAACCATCTCGCCGTACTCTGCCCCTGAACCAAAGGTTCCGGATGCCGTCATGACCGGGTTTTTAAGCTCTACACCCGCAAGATTGACTGCCATCTGTCTCATAATTCTACCTCCTCGGCTAAAAATACGGGACCATCCTTGCAGATCCGCTTGTTGTGTACATTGCTGTGGTGGTCTACATCCTTCGACTGGCAGACACATGCCAGACAGGCGCCGATTCCACATGCCATCTTCTCCTCCAGGGAAATATAGCACTTGATTCCCTTTTCTGCCGCATACTCCTTGATGGCGCGCAGCATCGGGGTTGGTCCGCAGGCGTAGATCACATCCGCCGTCAGGTTCTGCTCCCGGATCGCGTCCAGGACATTGCCCTTCGTGCCGACGCTTCCGTCCTCGGTCGCCACAAAGACTTCTCCATATGCCTCAAATTCATCCCGGAGGAAGAGATTTTCATCCCGGTATCCTAAAATGATCTGTTTTTCGCAGTTTAACTGTTTCGCCATCTCAAGCATCGGCGGAACACCGATACCGCCGCCGATCAGAAATACATTTTCGCCCTCCTGCGGGAAACCATTTCCCAGAGGTCCCATGATGTCGATCGGGTCTCCGGAAACATATTTGGAAAATTCATCCGTTCCTTTACCGGAAATCCGGTATACGATCCGCAGGCGTCCTTCATCCGGATCTGCCTCGCAGATACTGATCGGGCGCGGAAGAAGTCTGGAACCGTCCTGGCTGTAGACCGAGATAAACTGTCCCGGTCTTGCCTCGTCCGCTATGTCCGTCACGATCCACATACTGAAAATGCCAGGTGCCAGTTCTTCCTGACTATATACAACTGCTGTCTCTTTCTTCTGTGCCATGAGCTCCTCCTTACAGTACACGTCCGATGTCCGCAATCATATCGATGACAGCCTGTCTCGATGCGTCCGCAAAATGCTCCGGACCGAATTTGGCGTATGCGTCTTTCTTGTATGCCGCGATGATACCGCGGGAAGAATTGACGATCGCGCCCAGTCCATCCTCGTTGAAGCAGTATTTTAAGTCTTCTGCCGTACCGCCCTGTGCGCCATAACCCGGAACCAGAAAGTAAGTCTTCGGCATCAGCTTACGCAGAATCTTGCTCATCTCCGGGTAAGTTGCGCCCACAACTGCGCCTACATTACTGTAGTCGCCATCCATGGAAGCCTCCCCCCACTCAACGACCTTCTCCGCTACCAGCTCATAAAGCGGGCGACCGTCCACCAGACGATCCTGGAACTCGCCGCTGGATGGGTTAGAAGTCTTTACCAGTACAAAGATACCGCGGTCGGATGCGTTGCACTCGTCCACAAATGGTTTCACGCCGTCGGTTCCCAGATACGGATTGACCGTCACATACTCGGTATTGAACGCGGAACAGGTCGTATTTCCAACCTTCACGCTGCCGAGATGACCGGTTGCGTAGGCAGCCGATGTGGAACCGATGTCGCCGCGCTTGATGTCTCCAATGACAATTAAGCCCTTCTGCTGGCAGTATTTGACAGTCCGGTCATACGCTTTCAGGCCTTCGATGCCAAACTGCTCATACATCGCAATCTGCGGTTTGACCGCCGGAATCAGATCAGCCGTCGCATCCACGATCGCACAGTTAAACTGCCAGATCGCCTCTGCCGCTCCTTCCAGGGTCTCTCCGAACTCCGCAAATGCTTTTTCCTTCACGTGCTCCGGAATATATCCAAGCATCGGATCCAGTCCTACACAGATCGGTGCCTTTGTCTTCTGAATCTTCTCAATCAATTTACTAACCATCACGTTCTCCTCCAGAGTATCTCTCATAAATAATCAACTTATTTTATCATAAGTAGAGGGCGCTTTCAAGGGCACGGAGCAAGGAAAAAAGGGTTTTTGCTTATGCCCTTTTGATTGCCCCGAAAGAAGCGCGCCAGCTGTCACGGCATCGGACGGCTGGCGCGCTTTTTTCTTGAGTGTATCGTTTCTTTGAATAATTGGTTTTAAAATTGTAAAATTAGTTTTTCTTGCTTAAATATAAACTATTTCAACATTTAATACAATGAATCAATGCATCTAATGCAGCGTCAACGTCGCCACATAATCTCCATTTTTGTAACTTTTAGCCGCAAAATGTTCCTCCGTCTCCGTCTGAAGTTCCATCCATAGTTCTTCGGCGGCGAGCATAATGTGGGAGAGCATGATGCCGATGCTGAATTCGCGCATCGCATGGAAGCTCTTGCCCGGAAAGCGGGTTTTTAGGGCGAACACATAGATTCGGTCGGAATAGACGATGAAGCGCCACGGCTGGGTGTTCATCGCGGACGGTGCGAGACGCGCCGCACGGAGAATCGTCTTCATCTGCTCTCCGGCTTCTTCCTTGAAAATACAGAGTTCATTGAGCGGGAGGCGCTTTGCCAGCGGGCTTTCACGGTAGAGCTTGCCCTCCGGGTAGCCGAATGCGACCATCATCAGGCAACGTTTGCCGCCGCGCACCTTCTGCGCCGGCTGCACGCTGCCCAAATAGCAGGTTCCAAGCCCTTTTGCCGTCATATAGAGCACCATCTGCTCCATCAGATAACCGGCATTGCGCTCGCAGCCTTCCTCCTGGTCCGAATAGATCGCCAGATAGTAGGGAGCATCCACCTTCCAGAGTCCGTGGACATCGGCTTTTTTCTTTGTATTGTCGAATATCACTGCCTCAACCCGGATCCGGTCATTTAACCGGGAGGTCTTATCAAAATAGGACAGGATCTGCCCACGCAGCTTCTCCGTGACCTCCCGATCGGTGTATTTTCGAACTGAATGGCGACATCCTATCGCCTCATACAAATTCATCATACCTGCTCCCCTCCTATCTTTTTGCTACCGTTATCATGCGCATGACCCGCAGTATCTTTTTCTCTGCCTCTCTACGTACATTCCAATTTCGTAACTGTTCAGTACCTTCACAGTCACACGCAAAAATCCATTAAAAATTCAGTACCTTCACAGTCACACGCAGCAAATTCCGACCGTTTCAGCACCACCTTTAAATCAGTCCCGACATCAGTGGTACTACCACTACGGTCAAAAGACCGGCGACCGCAATTGACAAGCTGCTCATCGCACCCTCGATCTCGCCTAATTCCAGCGCCTTTGCCGTTCCAATCGCATGGGCTGCCGTTCCAAGTGCCAGACCTTTCGCGATGGGCTCTTCAATTTTAAATATCTGAAACAGCCAGTCGGCTATAATATTTCCCAAAATTCCTGTAATTATAATGCTGATAACCGTCAGCGTCACGATACCTCCCGCTTCCTCGCTGACGCCCATGCCAATCGCCGTCGTAATGGACTTTGGAAGCAATGTCACATAGTGCGTATGCTCCAGTCGAAAGAAACGGCACATCACATAGATACTGCCGACACTTCCCGCTACCCCTGCCACGATTGCAGAAGCAACCGCAATCAGGTGCTGGCGCAAAAGCTCCAGCTGCTTATACAGCGGAATCGCCAGACAGACCGTTGCCGGTGTCAGGAAATAGCTCAGATACACCGCACCGCGGTTATACTCCTTATATTCTATATGAAAAACAGATAAAAATGCAATCACAACTATAATTGCAACCAGCAGCGGATTTAAAATTGCCCAGCCGGTCTTCTTTTTCAGCCAAACGCCCAACATATACGCGCCGACGCTGACCAGCATTCCAAAATAAAGAGAAGAATGAATCAGTCCATTCATGCTTTCGCGCCTCCTTTATTCTTTCTGCGGATGATGCTCTGCGCCACGCACCCGGTCGCAACCATAACAAATACCGTCGAAATCACAGTAATCACTGTCAGCGGCACCAGGATGGACTCCGCCTCCTGCACGCTGTCAAGCAGACCCACACCTGCCGGTATAAACATAATCGGCATCGTATCCAGGAAGAAATCTCCCACTTCCGCCACATCTTCTGTATGTAATGCTCCTGTGCAAAGCAGAAGCAGAAGAATGAACAATCCATATACGCCGGACGGAACCGGAAACGGAAGCAGATAGTTCAAAAACTCTCCCAGCATTGTGATGCCAAAAATAATTGTCACTTCTTTCAAGTACTTCATGATGTCTTCACCTTTCGTATTAATGCCTCTATTCTATCACTCTCAAATTTATAGGACAATATGAAAATTAGCATAAATTCTGTCAATTTCCTTGAATTTTTTGCGTCTTTTTTATACGATACAGGTAAGCTTTTCCGATTCGTAAAATCCAGATATTTTCGATCCAAAAAACGTGAAGCTTTTATCCGCAAATACGTTTATCTCTATGAAAGACTTATCTTCTCAGCTGCTTTTTGTGGCTGGTACACTTTGTATCGCAAGAAAGGAAGGATTAGAAGTTATGAATTTAATTCAGACAAACTCACTATCTGCCAGACAGGCAGAACAGATCCTGGCACTGTTGAATGAATGCCAGAAGACGCAGCCGATCCACATTTCTTTTCCATTTGAAGACGGAAATTGTTTCCTGCTTCTTCTGGATGAATCAGAAACACTTGCAGCCGTCATGGGAATGATCCTTCCACCGGATGGCTCTTCGGACGAGGAACCTGTCGAATGCATCGCCTTCACCCATCCATCCCTGCGCCGACGCGGATATTTTTCCGCACTCTTAGAAAAAGCCTGCGACATCTCCGGTGAGCACGATATTCTATTTCCGGTTGACCCGGAATCCACTGATACGGCTGCCACGATGAAAGCCATTCACGCTGACCGCGTCGATCAGGAATATCAGATGAAATGGGACTTTGACCCGGCGACCGATCGCTTTGACTCTCCCATGATTGAAAAACGCCCGCTTACCTTTACCTGCACTTCTGCACCGGAAGGCGACGTCAACGAAAGTGTTGATCCCGACAGTTGCTGGGACTGCTTCCACAGCGCCGATGATCCAGATCCGGCCGTTACAATTCTGACCTATGAATTTTTAGAGACTCCGCCGGATCCGATGTGCTCTCCGGCTGCCGTGTGCATGGCGCGTATGCAGCCCGTCCCGGACGTTCCCGGCACATTTCATACCTGTTTCTATGGTTTCCGGGTCCATGACCTCTGCCGCGGGCTGGGAATCGGTGAAGCTGCTTTCTATCTGGTCTTAAACGATCTGATCGCGCGCGGCTGCACCCGAATTGTTCTTCACGTCAGCAGTGACAATTATCCGGCACTCTCGATCTATAAAAAAGCAGGATTCCGAATTACCGAAACCCTGTCCTATTTTATGTATTAAAGGTAACTGTTCAGCAGGTCTGCGCATTTACTGCGCTGACCGTACGAAAACATGAGCCAGCAGGCAAAAATCCCCTGATACATAGGCTATTCGTTTACATCACAACTATTCTTCCTGCGTCGGATGTTTTTCCTCAATCTTCTGACGGATGCTTAACATCTTGCAATCCGTCTCCGCGATGACATCCGCACACTTTTTCAGCTCCGCACCGATCTCTGCGGCTTCCTGGGCATCCAGCTGCTTTTTATACTTGAGCTGGTGATCCAGACTCGCCCAGAAATCCATGGCGATCGTGCGGATCTGGACTTCCACACGGATATTTTTCTTACTGCTTGAAAAGAATACCGGTACTTCCACGATCATGTGGTAGCTGCGGTAGCCGTTTTCCTTCGGCGCCTTGATATAATCCTTGATCGCAATGATGGTCACATCATCCTGGCGTTCCAGCATCCGGCTGATCTCGTAAATATCGTCCACAAACGAACATATCACACGGACACCCGCTATATCATCCAGGTTGGACTCCATCGATTCGATCGAAAGCGGAAGTCCGCGCCGCTGCAGTTTTTCTACAATACTCTTCGGCTTCTTCACTCTCGCCTTGATCATCTCGATCGGGTTTCTTGCATTCCGCATGGAAAGCTCATCGTTGAGCACTTCCAGCTTCGTCTTAAACTCTCGAATCGCGCAGCTGTACTGCATCATCGCTTCCTGAAACTGCCTTGCCGTCTCCCGGAATGTCTCAGGAATCTCAAATACCTGAGGCGTATTGACCGCGAAATGGCTCAGCTCGCTGTTAGGATTCTGAGCAATATTCATTTGTATTCTTCCACCTCTTCTATATAATTCTTTTATGCCTTCTCAACTGCGTCAGCCGCCGCATCCAGCCATGGGGATTCCACATACTCAACCAGCCCCTCGTCCACCTTGGACGCAATCGACGGATCGATCGGAATCTTCGCAAGCACCGGAATCTCATACTCGTCTGCCGTCTCCTCGATATGGCTTTCACCGAACACAGAAATCTTCTTTCCGCAGTCCGGACATTCCAGATAACTCATGTTTTCAACCAGTCCCAGAATCGGAATATCCATCTTCTTCGCCATGTTGACCGCTTTTGCCACGATCATCGAAACCAGCTCCTGCGGGGAAGTCACAATGATAATACCTGCCAGCGGCAGGGACTGAAATACAGTCAGCGGCACATCGCCGGTTCCCGGAGGCATATCGACAAACATATAATCAATGTCCTTCCAGAGTGCCTCGCTCCAGAACTGCTTAATCACGCCGCCCACAACCGGTCCACGCCAAATTACCGGATCCGTCTCATGCTCCAGAATCAGGTTCGAAGAAAGGATCTCTATCCCCGTCGAGGTCGTGCGCGGCAGCATCAGCTGATCCCCTGTCACACCTACCATGCCGTGAATGCCAAATGCCTTCGGGATCGACGGTCCGGTAATATCTGCATCGAGAATGCCAACGCGGTTGTTTCTCGCACGCATCTTACATGCCATCAGGGATGTCACCAGGGATTTTCCGACGCCGCCCTTGCCGCTGACTACACCAATTACTTTTTTAACTGAACTCTGCGGATTTAACGGCACCCGGAAACTCTCCATCGTCCGGCTGGCACACGTTTCGCCGCAGCTTGAACAATTATGACTGCAATTCTCACTCATACATACTTCTCCTTTTTATCAGGTTGGATTCTGACAGTTCGCTGGTTTTCGTTTTTGCATCCTCTCAGACGGTTTCCAAAACCAAAACCTGTAACGCTCAAACCTTCCCCTGTCGTAATCTCCGTACATCTTATCATATTTTCTGCAAAAATGATAGAGGCAAACACAACTGGCAGCGTTACAAAAGAATGTGCCGTTACTGGGCACGTATGCGTGAACAGTAACGTTTTCTATGAGACAAAAACAGACAGCCCGTTTGCTACACCGCATTCAGACTGTCTGTCTTTTTTTATATCCTATTCGTTTCTCTCTACAGATACGCCTGTACCATCGGGCGCAGCCGTCTTGCCATGATCGCCGCCAGAATGCAGAGAATATAATCCGCCGGCATCTCCGGCAGGCAGTAAACCAGCACAATCGCTTTCCAGCCGATCGGCTGCAGGGTTACGAGATGGGTAATCAGATAGAAATAAACCATTCCCATTCCATAATATACCACATATCCAGCCGTCGCCGCCGTCATCAGCGCTCCCATTTTCCAGGAATTCAAACATTCACAGACCTTTCCCATGACCCACGCCGCAAGGAGAAATCCCAGCAGAAAACCAAAGGTCGGGCGCAGCAGATACGCCGGACCGCCGCCGCGTGCAAAGATCGGGACGCCCGCAAGTCCAATCAGCAAATAGACACCCACACTGGTAAATGCCCGTCTAGAGCCCAGCAGAAATGCTGCCAGCATCACGAAAAACCACTGCAAGGTGAAGTTCATGGTATCTGCGCCGGTCGGAATGACAACCTTGATAAATGCCCCCACGGCGACCAGCGCCGCAAACAAACCGCAAAGCGCCACATCCTTCGAATGTTCCCGGCTCCGCGAAACTGCTTTTTCTCTCATCTGTTTTCCTCCATCATGCATGATGCATTTTTTCATAAACGGTTCCTTTCATGGCATGCAGCCACCGTGCCCGCAGACTTTCGCTGTCCATGTATGTTTCCTTTTGCTCAAAACGAATCCTCCAGCATCACTCCGCCTGGAATTTACGGATCATCCGCACAAGCCCAAGACTCTCCATCCGTTTTGCAATCAGATAAAAGAGTGCTGCATCCACCGGCCACTTGATGAGATTCTTAAGCACACGCATCGGCAGAAGCACCATCATTGCTTTTCCAGACATCATGCTAAGCCAGAGTGTGTTCAAAAATATGTTGCAGATCAGCGCCACCACCAGATCCGCCCAGAGCGCCCGGCGGAAGGTAAGCGGTTTCCGATACAGAATTGTGCCATACAGCACGCCGCCCAGCATCGCATTCAGCG
Organism: Clostridium sp. AF02-29; assembly: GCF_934835585.1. Classification (NCBI taxonomy): domain Bacteria; kingdom Bacillati; phylum Bacillota; class Clostridia; order Eubacteriales; family Clostridiaceae; genus Clostridium; species Clostridium sp. AF02-29. Next base: position 17,404 of record NZ_CAKVZK010000004.1, read on the forward strand.
TAAATCCTGGAAAAAATGCCCCCGTCGGCTTTACGACATATTTGACCAGGTCCAGGACTCCGCCATAGACCGCTCCAGCCACCGGACCGAAGAGGTAGTAGACAAACTGGTTGACCACACCGCCGAATCCGATTTTCAAATACGGACCAGCCTCAATCGTGAAGTATCCCAGAACAACGGAGACAGCCATCAGCATGGCGGCAGTCGTGAGTGTTTTCACGTGTTTCAGTTCCTGAAAGGATGCCTGATAACATACTGCAAATTTTTTCATAAAAAAATACCTCCTTTTCTGCAGATCTCTCGAACCACATCAGGAGATAGATTGTATCAACGATGCAGCGGGATGCGGAATACTGACCGCGAAACCCCGGAGGGTCTCTTCGTCCGGCTGACAACTCCCTGTTCAACCGGCACTTAACGCCTGTATTCCTACTCTGCGTTTCTTTTTTTATCTTTTACATCATACCACAATTTTCCCGCTTTTCAAGCACTTTATAAACGCATCTGTCATTTCCGCACCAGGACGTTACTGTTCACGCATACGTGCCCAGTAACGGAATTTGCCGTGGCTTCGCATTTAAATACGGCAAATTCCTGCTGCCACCACGTTTTCTTACGGCACTTTCGGTTCCAAAAGTGCCTACCCGTGAACAGTTACACCAAGACTCCTCTGGCAGTCCATGTTCGAACCAGTCAGCATTTACTCTTCTTTTTGGCTCTGTTCGCTGTATTCCCTAAACGCACGATCCATCTCGATATAGTTGCGTTTCAGGGAAACCGGCTTTCCGTCGCGGGTCAGGAAACAATGGCGGCTCTCGCCCACGCAGCGGATTGCGCCCGTTTCCTTGTCAAGAACCGTGTATTCCAGCGTCATGCGGATGCCGTTGTACTCCTTCATCTGAACCAGCACCTGCACCGTCTCGCCAAACCGCGCCATGCTCTTATAATCGCAGTGAACCGACAGCACCGGGCTTATGATCCCCTGTTTTTCCATGATGTCATATCCCATTCCCATCTGCTCCATCATGTCGATCCGCGCTTCCTCAAACCAGTGTAGGTAATTTGCATGATGAATGATTCCCATCTGGTCGGTTTCATAATACTGCGCTTTGTGCTCGTAAATTTTCAGTTCCATAAAAACCCCTCTTTTCCATCTAAAAAGGGATACCTGCACAACTGCAATTTCTGCGGTTCTGCGATATCCCCCTCTGGTTCTGATATGTGTGTCACCGTCCGCACACTGTGCAGGCAATGGCTGATACCTTACTGTTCCAGTTCTTCTCCGAGTCCGCTCTCGATCGCCTCGGTAATCGTCTTCAGCGCTTCTTCCTCATCCGGTCCGTCGCAGGCAACCGTGATCTCGGTGCCGCACTTGATACCCGCTGCCATCACGTTCAGCACGCTCTTTGCCACAATATGTTTCTCCCCGCACTCAATTAGAGTCCGGCTCTTAAATTTCATCGCGGTCTGCGAAAGCACGCCAGCCGGCCGCAGGTGAAGTCCCGATGGATTAACCACTTTCACTTTCTTCGATACCATAGCTGTCCCTCCCTCGTCCATTCTTAGTTTTAATTACCCTAATTTTAGTCTAAGTAAGGCAGACTGTCAAGCGTTAGACCAGCACCTGCTGCGCATAATTAACAGACGCCATCGCATCGCGGCAATACGCATCTGCTCCGATCATATCCGCGTATTCCTGGGTCAGAACCGCGCCGCCGACCATGACTTTCGCCCACGGTGCTTCCTTGCGGAGCTGCTTGATCGTCTCCTCCATGCTCGGCACGGTGGTCGTCATCAGGGCGGACAGACCGACCAGTCTTACATGGTTCTTGATCGTCTCTTCCACGATCGACTCCGGAGCTACGTCCTTACCTAAATCCAGCACATCATAGCTGTAATTCTCCAATAATACTTTTACGATATTTTTTCCAATGTCATGAATATCGCCCTTGACGGTCGCCAGCACGATCTTGTCCTTCTTCTCTCCTGCTTCCCCGGAGGACTCCATCTGGTTTTTGATGACCTCAAACGCCGATTTTGCCGCCTCCGCACTCATCAGAAGCTGCGGCAGAAAGACGGTGCCTGCCTCAAAACCCTTTCCGACCTTATCGAGTGCCGGGATCATGCAGGAATTGATGACGGTCAGGGAATCCATGGTCTTTAAGAGTTCCCCGGCTGCCGATGCCGCCTGCTCTTTTAAACCTCTCTCCACACTGACCGTAAGCTGATGCTCCGGACCGGATGCCTGGCTGCCAGTGTCCGCACTGCCGGAAGCTCCAGCTGCACCTGCCGCCGGGGCACCCGAACCTGCGCTGCCTGCTGCACCTGCGCCGGAAGCTCCGCCCACACCTGCCTTTGGAATCGCCAGCCGCGCTGCCTGCTCAATATAATCGCCGCAGTGTTCATCCAGTGCTGCCAGAGCCCGGTAACTATAATAAGAACGCATCATTGCCGCCGAATTTGGATTGATGATCGCCGCGGTCAGACCGCTCTGCATCGCCATCGTAAAGAAATTGGAGTTGACAATCTCACGCTGCGGTAATCCGAAGGAAATATTGGAAACACCGAGAATCGTATTGCAGCCAAGTTCCTGGCGGACACGGCGCACCGTCTCCAGTGTCACCAGCGCGCCGGTCGGCTCGGAGCTGATCGTCATACAGAGCGCATCGATCACGATGTCTTTTTTCTGGATGCCATACTTTTCCGCCTCCGCACAGATTTTCCGCGCAATCGCCATACGTCCGTCCGCCGTCGCCGGAATGCCTTCCTCGTCGATCGTCAGCGCAACCACCGTGCCGCCGTAATGTTTTACCAGCGGAAATACAGCGTCCATGACCTCCTGTTTGCCATTGACAGAGTTAATCAGTGCCTTTCCATTGTAAATACGCAGCGCCTGTTCCATCGCCTCTGTGTCAGTCGTATCAATCTGCAGCGGAAGCTCGGTCACCGCCTGCAATTCCTGTACGACCTCGCGCATCATCGCCACTTCATCGATCTCCGGCAGTCCCACGTTGACGTCAAGCACTGCAGCGCCATTTTCCTGCTGGGTGATCGCCTCGCGCAGGATATATTCCAGGTTGTGATCGCGCAGCGCCTGTTTGAATTTTGATTTTCCGGTCGGATTGATGCGCTCGCCAATAATGACCGGATCGGTTCCCATCTCAACTACCGACGCGTAGGAAGTGATGAGAGTGTCATTTTTCGGCTCGATCGGCTTTCTCGTTCTGCCCTTACACATCTCTGCCAGCAGACGGATGTGCTCCGGGGTCGTACCACAGCAGCCCCCGACTGCCGAAACGCCCATCTCCAGCATTCCTTTCATTTCCTCGACAAATTCTGGCGGATCAATATCATATACGGTCTTTCCTCCCTCGCTTCGCGGAAGTCCCGCATTTGGATTGACAACCACCGGGATCGACGCATACCGAAGGAGTTCTTCCACAATCGGCTTCATCTGAACCGGACCTAATCCACAATTGATTCCGAGCGCATCCACGCCCAGACCTTCCAAAAGTGCCACAACGGACTTCGGTGTTCCGCCGGTTAAAAGTTTGCCTTTTCCATCGAAAATTGTGGTTGCAAAGATTGGAAGATCGGAATTTTCCTTTGCCGCCAGAACCGCTGCCTTGAGTTCATACGTGTCGCTCATCGTCTCGATCAGAATCAGATCCGCGCCACCGCGCACGCCTGCCTTTACCACCTCGGTATAGATGGAGACCGCCTCCTCAAAGTCCAGATCGCCCATTGGCTTTAAAAGGCGTCCGGTCGGTCCCAGATCCAGCGCTACATAACCACGGCCGCAGTGTTCTACCGCTGTCCGGGCATTTTTCATCGCCGCATCCACGATCTCATCCAGATTAAACTCGGCTGTCTCATTGTATTTCAGGCGGTTCGCGCCGAATGTATTCGATAAAATAATATTTGCGCCCGCGTTCAGATAATCCTCATGGATCTTTACCAGAACCTCCGGATGCTTGATATTCCAGGTTTCCGGCAGTTCGCCCGGTTTCAGCCCGGCTCCCTGCAAAAGACTTCCCATTCCTCCGTCAAATATCAGTATTTTATCGTTCCAATCTTCCCGTATACCCATGTCAGCTTCCTCTCTGTTTTTGGTTTCTTACTTATTTATCTCTCCGGTACAGGCAGTTTTTGTTTGAACAGACCTCACAGCCCTCTCTCACACAGCCCGCCGCTATCTTCGATACTCCGATGACCGCCGTCACCGACTTAGACGGCATCATCAAAAAACTTTCCGTCAATGTGATCCCCACCGTCTTTTCCGCTTCCAGTACCCGGCAGAAATCCGGCTGGCACGAAAGCGGCAGATCTCCATAACCTGGCGAAAAGCGGGGACGCAGATAGAGTCCTTCTTCTGCTGCCTCCGCTTTTAATTTGTCATTGATTTCATTGCAGTAACTCTCAATCCGTGCCGCCGCGCACGCCTGCAGGACAACCGCCCGGCTCATCGAAAGACGGCTGTATCGGCGCAGAAGCAGATCCACACCAGCACCCAGCGTCGCCGCAAAAAGGATGACCTCCTGGCAGTCCTTTAAATTGCGGCTGAGCGCCCGGCTTTTTACTTTAAAACACGTAAAATCAAGTTCTGAATCTGGCAGCAGCGTCAGCGGATATCGTCTGTAAAAGCTCCGGCAGTTGACGGACCGCTCTAATTCTTCCAGACAGTCCTCCACCAGAGCTTTCGTCTGCAGATCCGGCTCCTGCTGCCCTTTAATTCCTAAATACCGATATATTTCTCTTCGATTGACTTCCGCCATTACAGAATCTCCGACAGGTTGTTCTTAATCTGCGCCGCTACATCCGGTTTATTCATCGAATATACATGGATTCCATTTACATGGTTCGCAATCAGATCGATGATCTGCTCAGTTGCATAGGCGATACCTGCCTGCTTCATCGCTGCCGGGTTATCACCAAAACGATCTACGATCGCCTTGAAGCGTGCCGGAAGGTAGGTGCCGGACATGCTGCAGATGCGCTTGATCTGACTTATGTTTGTCACCGGCATGATGCCTGCGACAACCGGAACCGTGATTCCTTTTTCTCGGATACGGTACAGGTAATTATAAAGGATATTATTGTCAAAGAACATCTGGGTCGTCACAAAATCACAGCCCGCTTCCACTTTTTCTTTCAGATGCCCGATATCCACCGTCTTGTTGACCGATTCCACATGTCCCTCCGGATAGCAGGCTGCGCCGATGCACAGATCCGGGCAGGTCTCACGGATCTCGCGGATCAGCTGGGATGCATACTGATAATCTTTTTCTACCTTGCCGTCTTTCGGAATATCGCCGCGAAGTGCCAGGACATTCTCAATTCCGTGTGCCTGAATCTCGCGCAGGACACTGTGCACCTTCTCACGGGTCGAGGAGACACAGGTCAGATGTGACAGCGCCGGCACCTGGCAGGTGCTCTGGATATCCGATGCGATCTGGACCGTATACTGGCTTGTGCCGCCGCCTGCTCCGTAGGTCACGCTCATAAATGACGGATTTAACTTTGCAATCTCAAGCGCCGCTTTCTCAACGGAAGCGAAGTTGCTCTCCTCCTTCGGCGGGAACACTTCAAACGAAAGCGTCGGCTGTCCTTTGGCTAAAATATCCTTAATCTTCATCGTATTTATCTCCTGTTCTCATCATTTCGTCCGGTTCCGCCCCGGACCTCTATTGCCTATGTATTCTATATGATTTTTGCCCAGTATACCATATTTTCCCAATGAACGCCAGACTTCCGGCAGCTATCTTCTGGATTGATTTTCTATACCTTGTCATAGGTAAAATCTATAGGAACCAAATAAAATACATAAACATACGATACAGATAATTAATTCCAGACAAAGCAAACAAAATCAGTAAAATCACCAGCACAAGGCTCATTTTCCCCTTCTTTTTCTGATTTTTCCCTTGCTGCACCGCGCTTCGTCTCTGCGTTGTCTGATACGACATACTGTTCTGGTTCTGTGTCCGGACAGATGCCTGTCTGCCTGCGCCTGCTGCTTTCTGCGTCTGGGAATATGCCTTCGCCCGGTCCGCAAGCGTGCGGATGGCATCTGTGCCTGCCCTTGCACTCGTTTCCCACGAGGCAGATCCCGCATTGTGGTACTCACAGTCCGTCTCATGCGCCGGGTGGCGCTCATTCAGATAATAAGTTGCATTGACATAGTTAGGATTCCGGATCCACTGTTTACAAAAAGAACAATAATGACCATACTTGATCGGATGGTCGCAAATCGGACAAATTCGTCTCTGCATGAAATACCTCCCCTCGGATCGAACATACTTTTTCGAAAACACCTCGTCAATTATTTTTTATTGTACCATAACTTTTTTACTTTTTTCTATATTTTCTCTTGTATTTTCTCCATTTCGTGTTAAAATACAAACGTCCATTACACCTGTCAAGACAGGTGTAAGCCATTTATTTGACTGTCATGGATTTGACCGGAATGGCTGAAACGATTCATTCCGTTCACAATTATTTTACTCTGGGAGGTTCTATCAATATGGAACGTGTGAAAGCTTTTCTGAAACGGAAGCAGGTTGTCATCTCCGTTCAGACGTATCTCATCGATGCGCTGGGCGCGATGGCATTTGGTCTGTTTGCTTCTCTTCTGATCGGTACCATTTTCGGCACGCTGGGGGAAAAAACAGGCGTTGTAATTTTTACTACGATCGCAGGCTACGCCAAGAGCGCGACCGGTGCGGCGCTCGGCGTCTCGATTGCCTACGCCTTAAAGGCACCGACGCTCGTCCTTTTCTCCGCCGCTACCGTCGGCATCGCGGGCAATGAACTCGGCGGTCCGGTCGGCGCGCTCGTTGCCACCATCATCGCAGCCGAGCTTGGAAAAATCGTCTCCAAAGAGACACCGGTTGATATTCTCGTCACCCCGGGCGTCACCATCATCTCCGGTATCCTGGCCGCACAGTTTGTCGGTCCGGGCGTCTCTGCATTCATGACCGCTTTCGGAAATCTGGTGAAGACAGCGACCGTCATGCAGCCGCTTTTCATGGGTATTCTGGTTTCTGCCCTGATCGGCATCGCCCTGACGCTTCCGATCAGCAGTGCGGCAATCTGCATCATGTTAAGCCTCGACGGTCTGGCAGGCGGTGCCGCCACCGCAGGCTGCTGCGCGCAGATGGTCGGATTTGCCGTTTTAAGCTTCTGTGAAAATAAATGGGGTGGTCTTCTGGCACAGGGACTCGGAACCTCGATGCTCCAGATGGGAAATATCGTCCGGAACCCGAAAATCTGGATTCCACCGACACTCGCCTCGATGGTCACCGGTCCGCTCTCCACGATGGTCTTCCATCTGGAAAATATTCCAGCCGGTTCCGGCATGGGAACCTGCGGTCTCGTCGGACCGATCGGCATCTACACCGCCATGCAGGGAAGTGGAAATTCGATGATGTGGCCGGGCATCCTGCTCATCTGCTTCGTGCTTCCGGCTGTTTTGACCCTGTTCTTCGGCGCACTTTGCCGGAAAGCTGGATGGATCAAGGAAGGCGATTTGAAGCTGGATCTATAAGTATAGCTCCATAAAACAGGCATTGAAATGCTCTTCATCCACCACTGTGTGGATAGCAAGCATTCCAATGCCTGTTTTTTGATCCAGTTATCTTTTCCCTATTCCTTATCGTTCTTCTTTCCCCAGCAGCTCCCGCATACTTGCGAGCAGCTTCGCCTCTTTGTCTTCCTTATCTTCTCCGAGCAGGACCTCTTCAAACTCCTTCTCCACCTTCATCCGGCGGAAATACGAGCTCATTTCATCCGCCATGCCGGAGAGCCGGTTTAACAGACGGGAGAAATCGCGCAGCATCACGTCGTCCTTGTGGTACGGATAAACAATGTCGTGGTCAACCTCACTCCATCCCTCCTCGAACAGCGTTCTCGCCTGAATCTCGACGTAGTAACCGCGGTATTTGATGATGTAATGAAGGGAACGGTAGATACCGCCTGACTTGATTTCGATCACATTTTCATCGTAGATCCGGCTGTCCCCGTTTCGGCGGTATACCTTCGGACGCTCTGCAATATAGCAGTGTGTCTCATCGTTGTCAAAATCGCGCTCACGGTCTTTCACATACTGCTCCGGAGCATTTTCAAACGCCGATGTGATGTATTCATGGAAATGACGCCAATCCTCACGGTACAGGAAGAATACACGGATACCGATAAGGTCCGTCACGTATTTCCAGTAATTATCAACTCCCAGCTGGGCAAATTTCTCCGGCTGCTCTTTTTTCTTGCGGATGATCTTCTCCAGCAGATGCCCCGGTGCCTTGGTACGGTAACGGTAGGAATGGATCCCCGCTTTTTCAATATCATACAGATACTTATCTACAAAATCCTTGCCAATCTCCCGCAGCTTTCCCTCGATCGTCGCATAATGATCCGCGATCGCAGTCAATTCCTCCCAGGAAACGCCCGCCGCGTCAAAGTCTTCCTGTTCGATCCGATATTTTCTTAAAAATAAATCTCTCTCCATTATCTCCTCTTTATCGGAAGCCCACTGAGCGCAGGAACCGGGCAAATGCCTCCCTGCCTTCCGGCGTACACTTATATACACCCGCGTCTTCCAGTACCTGCTCAAAGACAAGACCTACCTCTTTTTGCAGGATTTCGTTTATATTTTCACTTGTTATATGCTCATACTTCGGCAGGAACTCATCCACCCAGTCCGCATGCTTTTCAAGCTCCGGATTGGAACGGATATCGCCTCCGGAAAGGATCGCCTCCGCCAGATCGGCAAGCTCCTGTTTCAATCTGGACGGGAGCACCGCCAGACCCATGACCTCGATCAGACCGATATTTTCTTTCTTGATGTGATGCAGCTTCGCGTGCGGATGGTAAACACCAAGCGGATACTCATCCGTCGTGATGTTATTGCGGAGCACCAGATCCAGCTCATAGAAATCGCCATTCTTTCTGGCAATCGGCGTGATCGTGTTGTGCGGTTCTCCGTCCGTCTCGGCATAAATAAAGGCATCCTCATCCGTATAGCTGCGCCATGCACACAGCACTTTTTCGCCAAGATCAATCAGGCGGTCCGAATTCTTGGAACGAGTCCGCAGAACTGACATCGGCCATTTAACGATTCCGGCTTCCACATCCTCGAAGCCTTCCATCTCAAATTTCTGTTCAATCGGCGCTTTTGCCATCGCAAACGTGTAATGTCCGCCCTGGAAATGGTCGTGACTTAAAATCGAACCGCCGACGATCGGCAGATCCGCATTGGACCCCAGGAAATAGTGCGGGAACAATTTCACAAAATCAAACAATTTGACAAACGTTGCCCGTTCGATCTTCATCGGCGTGTGCACACCGTTGAACACGATGCAGTGCTCATTGTAATACACATACGGCGAATACTGGAAGCCCCACTGGCTGTCATTGACCGTGATCGGGATAATGCGGTGGTTATTGCGCGCCGGATGGTTGACACGTCCGGCATAGCCTTCATTTTCCTTGCATAAGAGGCATTTCGGATAACCGCTCTGCTTTGCCAGTTTGGCTGCCGCGATTGCCTTCGGATCTTTCTCCGGCTTGGATAAATTAACCGTGATGTCCAGCTCCCCGTATTTTGTATCCGTTTTCCATTTCATATCCTTGGAAACACGGTAACGGCGGATGTAATTGGAATCCTGGCTCAATTTGTAATAATAATTGGTTGCCGCCTCCGGCGATTCCTCATACAATTTCCAGAACTGTCCAATCACCTCGCTCGGGCGCGGCATCAGGCAGTTCATCAGCTTCGTGTCGAACAGATCGCGGTACACCACGCCGTCCTCCTTCAAAACGCCCGTCTCATGTGCATAATCAAGCAGGGCATCCAACGTTTCTTCCAGTGAAACCTCCCTGCATGCGCCCTGTGGTTCTTCATATTCATCCAGTTCCAGAACCTCGAGAATCTGATTCGTCGCGTAAATGCGATCCGACTCCTGAAGAAGCCCCGTATTGACTCCGTACTGTACTAAATTTCTGATTGCTTCATATACTGCCATACCCCATCCTCCTGACTGAAAAACAACCTTGCTGTTTCATTCTTATCCTTTTATCATTATAACTTTAGCTGCCCGTATACCATTGCGCCACCTTATCTCATGGCATTTTCGGTTCCAAAAATGCCTGCATATGAACAGTCACTGTACATCCTCTTACTCTTGTGGCTGCCATTTACATAAATTTTGTCAAATCCAGACATTTTAAGCGGTTTACCAGGATTCCTCCGAGAAGCCCAATCAGCGCCCCCGCTGCCGTTCCGGCTGCCAGAAGCACCGGAAGATAGTAGAACAGACTCGCATTTTCCACCACCAGCGCCGCCACGATAAGCTGCCCGATGTTGTGTCCCGCACCACCCAGGATGCTGACACCGGTCACGCCGAACCAGTCCAACCGGCGGAACAGCACCATCAGAAGAAGGCTGACCGCAGCACCTGCCAGACTATACAGCATCATCGACAGGTTTCCAAACGTAAATCCTACCAACACGATACGCACCAATGCAATCGCCGCTGCCGCACCGGCTCCCAGCAGATACAGGCTCACGATCGACGCCAGATTCGCCAGTCCCAGCTTGACTCCCGGAACGCCCAGGTTGATCGGTATCAGGGTCTCGACATAGCTCAGCAGAAATGCCAGTGCTGTCATCATTCCATATAAAGCGATTTTTCCGGCTCTGGATGTGCCTGCTCGTCCTTTTTTCTGCATTTCTTCCTCCTCTGTATACCTCTATAATATATTAGTAAAAATTTTTAGTTTTGTAAAGCGCGTAACGGTTCACAGATAGGAATTTTCTGAACTGAAAATTCCGTACGATACAGTTCTGGCGTTACTGTTCACGCATACGTGCCCAGTAACGTTCTGGCTGCCGATGCGTTTAGTTTCTGGGCCGTAATCTTGACTTTCCTATCAACCTTTGTTAGAGTAGTTGCAGACATTTTTGCAAACATAGTTTCAAACCGAATTTTCGATATTTTTAAGAATGGAGCTCTTTATGAAAAAAAAGGATTTATCCGCGCTTCTGACACTTCTTGCCGTCGTATTTTTTGGCTGCGGCGCGGCGCTTCTTTTCAGCAAATCCCGCCGGGAGCCGATCAGCCGTTCCGCGTTTCTGCTGAATACATTTGTCAATATCACACTCTATGATTCGCAGGATGAAGCGATCCTTGACCACTGTGTGGACATGTGCCAGGAGTACGAAAACCGTTTCAGCAAGACGATCGAGGGCAGCGAGCTTTACAAGTTAAACCACCGCAGCACCGACGAGACGACTTTTACTGTCTCCGACGATATGGCGGCGATGATTTCTGAAGGACTGCATTACAGTGAGGTTTCCCATGGTGCCTACGACCTGACGATCGAACCGCTCAGTTCTCTCTGGAATTTTACCAGCGACGAGCACGTGATCCCGGCGGAGGATGACATAACAGCGGCGGCAGAACGCGTCAACTGGAAAAATGTGAAACTTGACGGAAACACTTTAACCTTCCTCTCCCCGGACACGACGATTGACCTCGGCTCCATCGCCAAGGGCTACATTGCCGACCGCATGAAAGACTATCTGACCGAATCCGGCGTCGAAAGCGCCATCATCAACCTGGGCGGCAACGTACTCTGTGTCGGTGAACGCACAAACCACCAGCCGTTCCGCATCGGGCTGCAGAAACCGTTTGCCGACTATGCAACGGTCTTTGCCGATCTGAATATTGATGACATGTCCGTTGTCTCCTCCGGCGTCTATGAGCGCCATTTTGAGGAAAACGGTGTCAATTACCATCACCTGTTAAACCCGAAAACAGGCTATCCGTACCAGAACGGACTGGTTGCCGTGACGATCGTCTCCCCGCGTTCAGTGGACGGCGATGTACTCAGCACGACCTGTTTCTCGATGGGACTGGATAAGGGTCTGGAACTCATCAATTCGATGGATGGCATTTATGCTTATTTTATCACGGATGATTATGAACTGATTTACTCGGATGGAGCGGAGGCATTTATTGATGAAATCAAAGAAAAATAGAAATGATTTTGTTTTGATTCTGGTTCTTCTTGCCGTCATACTCATCGGTTTTCTGGTTGTGCGCTTGCAGCGCCAGAAGGATGCTTTTACCGTCGATGTCAGTGTCGATGGAACAACCGTCGCCACCTACCGGCTGGATGAGGAGATAGACACCTGGATCGATGGGTATCAGGGGGGACAAAATCATCTGGTGATTCAAGATGGATGTGCCCGGATCGAAGAGGCAGACTGCCCGGACAAGCTCTGTGTGAAGCAGGGAACTGTTTCAAAAAGTGGGGAGTCGCTGGTTTGCCTGCCGAATAGGGTGGTTGTGGCGGTTAAATAGATATGGTTTGCCAACACGGACGGAAACGCCCAGCGGGTACGCATAATTGCGCCGCTGGGCGTTTTCTGTTTATTTTATTCCACAAATTTGATCAATTTTAAGCAGCTCTTCCTCGCTCAACGGTGCCCCATCCAACATTTTCAGATTATCTAATATCTGCTCCGGTTTGGACGCACCGATGAGAACGCTGGTTACCACAGGATCCTTCATGACCCATTTGAGCGCCATCTGGGAGAGTTTTTCGCCTCTCTGTCCGGCCATCTCGTTGAGGGCGCGGATCTGGCTGATTTTTTCTTCGGTGAGCTGGTCTTTTTTGAGAAATCTACCGTCGGTCATGACGCGGCTGTCGGCTGGGATGCCGTACAGATAACGGTCGGTTAAGGTTCCCTGTGCAAGCGGGCTGAATGCAATCAGACCTTTCTTTTCTTTGACAGCGGCTTCTTTTAAGCCGTTGTTTTCGATCGTGCGGTCAAAGATGCTGTAGCGGTTCTGATTGATGACGAACGGGCATTTCAGATCACGCAGGATCGCAGCGGCCTCCTGCATTTTTTGTCCATTGTAGTTGGAAAGTCCTGCATAGAGAGCTTTTCCGCTCTTAACTGCCTGATCGAGTGCTCCCATCGTCTCCTCAAGCGGCGTCTCCGGGTCCATCCGGTGATGGTAGAAAATGTCTACATACGGAAGTCCCAGGCGTGTAAGGCTCTGATCGAGGCTTGCGAGCAGGTATTTGCGGCTGCCCCAGTTTCCATAAGGGCCGTTCCACATCTCGTATCCGGCTTTCGTGCTGATGATCAGCTCGTCTCGATATGGCATGAAATTTTCCTTTACAATCCGTCCCAGATTTTCCTCAGCACTTCCCGGCTCCGGTCCATAATTGTTGGCAAGGTCAAAGTGCGTGACACCATTGTCAAAGGCGGTAAAACACAGCTTCCGCATTGTCTCATAGACGCCGGTGCTGCCAAAATTATGCCAGAATCCCAGCGAAACTGCCGGGAGTCTGAGTCCGCTGCTGCCGCAGCGGTTGTAGGTCATTCCATCATATCTTGCGTCTGCTGCCTGATACATATACTCTTTCCTTTCCTACTCCCGTCCAGCCTCTGCCTGAACCTCGCGGATAGCTGCGTCGATCTGTGCCTCTACGGATACCGGCTTCTGGACCGGTGCTTCCGGCTGCTTCTTTACTTTCTGTACGGTCAGCGGCATATTAACGCCCAGCGGATTGAGAACGATGCCCTTTGCCTCCTCCGGGAGTACCTGAGCCAGCTTGAGCGCATCTACGACAACCGGGCGGAATTTCTTCTCACGGTTGAAACGCTGGAACTCGATCACATCCGTAAAGATCGGCTGGAAAATATCTCCGCTCTTTAATTTAACCAGCGGAATGCCATTTCCTTCCTCTGGAAGCGGCACGATATAGCGGCCCTTCGTGAAGTGCGCGCCGATCTCCTCCTGTAAATCGTTTAATTCCGGCGTAATCTCCTGATTTGGCTGACGGCGCAGATCCTGCATATAGTAAAGCATCGTCAGGTGCAGCTCCGGGTTCTCCACCCAGACTTTTCCATTCTTGCTCTCCTCCGGGTCTTTGCGTCTTACAAACTCGGTCAGCTGAATCATCTTCTGCTCCTCGCCCACGTGTACCTGGATAGCATTGACACCCATCGTGTAAAGGCTGGTATAGAAAAGCAGAAGGCTCTTTCTGTCTACCTTCGCGATTCCTACCGGAATCTGCTGCCCTGCCAGCTTCTGTGCGCCTGCCTTTGCGCCCTCTTCGTCCGTAAACAGCAGGATGGCATCATCCATTGTTTCCGGATCACAGTATACATACGGCTCTTTCGTACATCCAGAAAGAATGGCATATAAGGAATCTGCCTCTCTTAACTTCTGTGCGAAGATATCCGGCTCCTGTTCATTCGTATTTGTCTGCTTTGTCTCGTTTTCCATCCGTCTAATCTCCTTTTTATTGAATCGTCATCAATGCCTCAAAATCAGCCCGTGCAAATCGGTGGTAAATCGTGTGCCCCATCTCCTCACGGATGCAGTAATCATATGCATCGATGCTGCTGTCTGTAAAATAAATGACATAATCAAAATCCATGCCGTCCGGCATCTGCCGACACTCATACGCGCCGAATTTTTCAAACACAGCGGTAATCTCTTCCTTTGTGCAGGCGTGCTTTTCCCGAAACAACTGGATCAGCTCCTTTAAAAACGGCGGTTCCGGAACCTGCTCATGGACATACTCCACAAAATCCGGCGGGATCGTAAAGACGATCCGATCGGCGTGGATCCGAATCTGGGTATCTCCCATTTTCTCCTTCTTCGCCTCCAGCTCATGCCGTATCTTCTTCGCCAGCTCCCGGATATCCGTCTCCTGCATCTCCAGCATCGCATTCAGGGAAGAAAGCGGATAATAAAGGCGCATCGTCTCCCTGGCATAACCAAGTTTTAGCTGCGCCTCTTTGATCTGATCCGTCATATTTTGAATTAAAGCTTCCAGTTTCATGTCATACTCCTGCCTCGGAAACGAAACCTCCGTCCCCGGCATCTTTATTGGGTCGATTGAATCATTGATAAGTACCTTTTTCACAATCTCTCTCATTATAACAATTTACCGAAAATGCGTCAATATGCGGATATTTGCTTTTTCGGTTTCTGTTCACGCATATGTGCCCAGTAACAGACCTCTACAAATAGCAGGTCGTAAAATGCGCCTCGCCCTCGTCATCCAGATCCATGAGCATGTAGCTCGGGCGTCTGCCCTCCTGGCGCGGAAACGAAAGACTGCCCGGATTCAACACAGTCAGATCCCCGCGCCGCTCCAGATACGGCTTGTGGGTATGTCCAAACATCGCAATCTGCACGCCGCGATCCTGTGCCTCATCGATCAGACGCTCCGTCCCAACCGATACGCTATAAAAATGACCGTGGGTCAGAAATGCGCGGTATTTTCCAATCGAAATCTCCTTCTCGCGGTCCAGATGGGAGAAAAAATCATTATTTCCCAGCACCATATAGACCTCGCAGTCCGGGTTCTGCTCCTTACACCACGACGTAATCATGTCCTCACTTCCCTCGGCGTCACCCAGATGAATGAACATGTCAAACGGTGCTTCATTCTGGATGACTTCCAGCAGATTACCATCCCGACGGTGGGTGTCGCTTGTAATTAATATTTTTTTCATCACTCGCCAAGCGCCTCCTTCAGCGCATCCTTCATCCGCTCCAGCGCCTTGCCCCGGTGGCTGATACGGTTTTTCTCCTCCATCGTGAGCTCTGCTGACGTTTTGCCGTACTCCGGCAGCCAGAGAATCGGATCATATCCAAATCCGCCGTTTCCAGCCGCTTCCTTTGCAATCTCGCCCTCCATCGCCGCTTCTGTGTGAAGCACTCTTCCATCCGGCAGCACTGCCGCGATATTGCACATAAAACGGGCGCTCCGCTCTTTTCCTTTTGCATCCTTCACGCGCTCAATCAAAATCCGGTTCTTTTCCTCATACGGTGTGTCCCCTAAATACCGCGCTGAATAAACGCCCGGCTCGCCGTTTAAATAATCGATCACCAGTCCAGAATCATCTGCCAGCACAATGCCGCCCGTCTTCTCCCAGACTGCCTTCGCCTTGATCTCTGCATTCTCGCGAAAGGTGGTTCCATTTTCCTCGATCTCGCCTTCAAATCCAGCCTCGCGCATCGTAACAATCTCACGGTTTAAATCCTTTAAAATCTCACGGATCTCTTTCAGCTTTCCCGCATTTCCCGTCGCAAATATAATTTTCTCGCTCACTTTTCCTCGCTCCTTTATCCTCAAACAGCATGGCTTTTCATATCCCGCCATTCCGAATCACCGTTCTTCAAAAACAGCTTCCGCCATACCTTCACATCCGTACCAGCAATCAATTCTAGGAATCCACATTTCTTGTATACGCTTTCAAACACACATTGCAGTTTTGCTCCGTCTCCACGCGCTCCCAGGAGGAACCGCGGTAACTGATATAGCCTTCACCGTCGCTTAAATCGACCGTCAGTCCCTTATCCGGCGAACTGTACTCGATCGCCACCGGATGAATCGCTCCCGGCGTCGTGATCTCGACAATCACGGCAAACCGTTCGCCTGCCTCCAGCGTCATCGTCTTATCCAGCAAAACCGTATAATATCCGGCGTTCGCAACCTCCCCGGAAGCCACCTTTCTGCGTCGCCCGAACTGGGAGCTGCCCTCGGCGTCCGTCACGGTATATACCTGATACGATGTATTTTCCCCGGTTGCATAGAAGCCGACTGCCTCCAGCTCTTCTTTCTCCTCTGCCGTATAAATATTGGCAAAAAATGCCGATTCTTTTCCGTAACCGAGCTGCCCGACCCAGCCGCACAGATCTGCCTGGTAAATGTGGTCGTAATTATCTGCCGACTCGATTCCGGAATAGAGAATGTTGTGGATCCCAATATTTGTATCATAGTAGGACACGTAAAAATACCCATCGTCCCCAAATTCGCCGCCCCAGCTGTTGGCACAGATAAACGCGCCATCCCCCTCCGGCGGCTGGTTAAAATTGTCTCTCGAATAGTGGTCATCCCAGCCGATGATCACAACGTCATGATTTGGCTTCTCATCGCCATTATACCAGTACGCCCCTGTCTCTTTCCGGTAATAATGCGTGTCGTCGCGGTCACTGACCATCGCCGTATACAGGGAGCTCTGAACGCCTCCGTACAGATAAACCGCCCGTTTAACCGCCTCATAATCCTTCTCCGGCAACACCTGTATCTCCTGCACATGACAAGCAGGTCTTAAACCGTCAGGCGAATATCCGTCGCCGTATGGATCCTCTTCTTCCAGCACCGGCCCCTGCCACGCCAGCAGATACGCCATCGACATCGTATACTCGCCCCCGGCATTCTGTGAAAAATGGAAGCTGTTCCTGAGGGACATATGATCCTCCGAAAAGCTGACATTCCACTCCGGCCGGACACGACTTTCCAGCGCCATCACCGATGCAAATGCCCAGCACGTTCCGAGACTCCCCTGGTTTTTAACCGCCGGTGCCCGGCCAGCCTTCCGGTAATCATAGGATTCCGGCAAAAACGTGGCTGGATCCTCTGACCCGGTCAGTTCCATTTTCCGGTTCTCTGCATCCCAATTTTCTTCATAGGAAAATACCTCCGTCACCGCCTCAAGCGGCACATACAGGATTCCATTTTCCCACTCTGGGGGTGCTGCAATCGTCTGGCTCTCCTCCCCAAGCAAAAGTTCCGGGCTTCCGACCGTCATCTCCGCATGAGTATTGCCGCGCTCCATCACAAGCCGGTTTCCATCGTAGAGAAGCGCCGCACAGGAAAGCGCCTCCGGCAGCATCCCATACGGTATCATAAACTGCCCGTCCTGCGACATTCTCAAGCTTCCAAGCTGCGGATCGACCATTGTTCCATCGACTTCCAGCGTGATCGGGCTGTCATTAATCTCCTCGGCCATCTGCTCATACCACTCCGGCTGCCACTCGGCGCTCTCCTCCGTCTTTTCCACCTGTTTCGGAATATGAATCAGACGGTTCTCGCGTACCAGAAATCCCAGCAGAAGCACCAGAAGCGCCCCATAGAAAACATTACGCTTCAACCTGATCCCCCGTTTTTCTTCTCGGCGGCTTCGGACCCATAAACTGATAATAATACGTCTTCATCATACCATTGTAGATTTTCCGGTTCTTGTCCGCTTTCCTGCCAATATAGCGCTCTGCGTCCTCATACGCGGTAATCAGGTACATCGACCAGGAATCCAGCGCCTTAAACCGTTCACCGATCGTCTTATAGAGCGCTGGAAGGTTCTTTTTCTCCTCGATACGCTCGCCGTAAGGCGGGTTTGTGATAATAAAGCCATATTTCTTCGGATGGCTCAGCTGCGCCACCGGGCGCTCCTGGAAATGAATCATGTGATCCACTCCGGCTCTCTCCGCATTTTCCCGCGCCGCCTTGATTACCTCGCCGTCAATATCGTAGCCCTGAATGTCTACCTTTACGGTATCATCCACCATCTCGGTCGCTTCATCGATCGCGTCGTACCAGCATTTCTTCGGAATCAGGTTTGTCCAGCTCTCCGACAGGAAGGAACGGTTCATGCCCGGTGCCATATTTGCCGCGATCATCGCCGCCTCGATTGGGAAAGTACCGCTTCCGCAGAACGGATCGACCAGAATCCGGTCCGCTTTCCACGGAGTCAGAAGAATCAGCGCCGCTGCCAGTGTTTCCGTGATCGGCGCCTTACTCGTCATCTGACGGTAACCGCGCTTGTGCAGCGACTCGCCGCTCGTATCGATACCGACTGTCACCTGATCCTTATAGAAAAAGACGCGCAGCGGATATTCATTGCCCGTCTCCGGCATCCGGTCCAGATCGTAATATTCCTGCATATGACGGGCAATCGCCTTTTTCATAATTTTCTGGATATCTGACGGGCTGAACAGCTTACTCGAAATAGACGACGCCTTTTTAACCCAGCATTTACCGTCCTTCGGAAGATATTTCTCCCATGGAATCGCACGGGTCGCCTCAAACAGCTCGTCAAAGGTCACTGCCTTGAAGCTTCCCACTTTTAAAAGGACGCGCTCCGCCGTCCGCAGAAAAATATTCGCACGGCAGATCGCCTCCGCATCGCCGATAAAGGTTACGCGGCCATTTTCCACCTCGGTAACCTCATAGCCCAGATCCACTACCTCTTTTTTTAACACTGCTTCCAGTCCAAAATGACAGGGAGCAATCAGTTCATATCGTTCCAATCTTTTTTCCTCTTATCTCTCTGTGGATTCATTGCCAAATCATTTCATGCAAAGAACCCTTTTATTTTCATTACAGTCTTCACCATTTTTATTCTAGTTGACTGGTCTGCATCTGTCAATGAAAAGCCGCGGCAAAAGTGTCTATCTCAGGCTGCACTGATACTTTCCCTGATAAAAGCGGTAACCGCCGCCCAGATTATAAACCTCATATCCCATCCGGTCATACCAGCCGCACACCAGAAGGCTTTCACTCCCCCGCGCACAGTAAAACAGAAGCGGACGTTCACCTGTAAGTGTCTGCCGGTTATCCTGAAGCCATAAAAATGGAATATTTTCCGCCTCGCAGAGGTGAGACACATTATATTCTTCCGGCGTCCGAAGGTCAATCAGCCGTCCCGTGTACCCTTGCTCCAGCCACGCGTCCAGATGCCGCACCGGTATGGTCTGATACATCCGTCATCCCTCCTCATTTTATACAAAAACGGTTTCTGACAGAACCCGATTTCTTTTTTAACTCTATGTAATATTAATATATGCTTTGTCCGGCGGACAGGTGTCAGAGGAGATGCGGCAGCCTCTTCCATTGGCTAGAAAACGAACAAATGCCGGGAAACGGTGGATATTCCGCATTCCCGGCATTCACTATTTTTTCTCTTATCTGCCTGTCTCATCAGTCACAATCGCTGTAATCATCCTCTGTCTTGTCCTGATACTGGTTTTTAGAGCTATTCCTGGAACGGTTCTGGCTCTGGTTCTGCATGCGGTTCTGGCTCTGGTTGGAACCATAATTAGAGCTGTTCTTGGATGCATTTTTGGTGCTGTTTTTCTCGGCACTGTTATCATAGTTGCTGTAACTGTTTTTGCTTGACATAAGTCATTCCTCCTAAATTCCTGCCCTGTCAGGTTTTCTACGTGTCGGTTCCGGCTTCCTGTGAACAGCCGCTTAACCGTCACTTTCTTGTTACAGGTCTTAGTATGGAATTTTACTGCGAAAGTATGCAGGGTAATTCTTACTTTTTATGCCAGAAATAATTTTTTGTTTCATAGGACGCAATTTCCTATGAAATCAAAAAACATCTGCATCCAACCCTTTTTTCATAAAAAGGTTCCATGCAGATGTTTCGTAAATTCATTCTTAACCCAGCACGTTCACAATCTTAACCGGTGTGCGGTAGTTCCATGGGGAAGTCTTGATGCCGGTCCTTTCAGTTGAAGCATGTACCACTTTGCCGTCGCCGATATACATCGCTACATGGTTGATACCTCTTCCGCTTCCGTAGAAAATCAGGTCGCCCGGCTGCATCTGGTCAGCGCTGATTGCTGTACCCTGCTTGGACTGGGAAGCTGAAGAACGGTTCAGGCTCACACCGGCACCGTGCTGCATCACATATTTCGTAAAACCAGAACAGTCAACACCTGTGTGCGGGTCGCTGCCGCCAAATTTATAACGTCCACCTACAAACTGCAGTGCATAATTGACTAACTGCTCTCTGGTCGAGAGATTGCTCTGCTCTGCGACAAATGCATCTGCGACTGCAGCTGCTTCCTCTGCCTTGCTGAGCATAACGCTACTCTGAACCTTCAAATAGCCTTCCATCTCACCGGCCGCTACCTTGATCCAGCTGTCATCTGCCTTTCCAACTACGTCATAGGACTCGCCCTTTTCAGCCATCGCTACTACTTCTGAGTTTTCATCCTCATCCGCATAGATCGAAAGGTCTGCTGCCACGGTTGCCACCATGTCGCTTTCATAACCTGTAGACGGCCCCGCAAAAGCTACCTGCGCGCTGCCAATGGTCAGCATTGAGCACACGCATACCATACTGAAAAGTTTCTTTGTTCTATTTAAATTCATGCTTCAAAACTCCTTAATTAGATTTTGTGATTCCCGCAGATATTGCTGAAACAAAAGAATCGAGTCCCAATCGCTGTGGTGTTATCTATCGTTCGAAATGTTACATAATTATTAAATCTTATTACATTGTTATTATATTTTCTTTTCGTTGTCAAGGAAATGACGGATCTTTTATATTTATTTAAGATTTTAATTTCCGACAAAAAAGCGCAAAAATACAGGGAATTTCAACCATATTGGGACAAAATATTTTTGCCCCAGGCTGCCGAAATGCCCTGTATTTTCAAGTGTTTTTTATATCATCTCATATATAATGCAAATCACGATTCTGAAACATATTTCATAATTCTAAGATTCTGTCTCTGGCAAAATTTTATTTTCATTTTTCACCAGCCGTGTCCAGCGTAAACCAGAACTCCACACCGTTCTCATGGTTCTTCACACCGCACGCCTTATGGTGCATCTCCATGATCGCCTTGACGATCGAAAGCCCGATGCCGCTGCCGCCATATTCCCGCGTTCTCGCTTTATCTACCTTGTAAAACTTCGTCCAGAGGTTCGGAAGCGCTTCGTCCGGGATCGGATTTCCCGTGTTAAACACTTCCACGCAGACCTCTTTTCCATCGCGCCGGTGGTCAATCCGGATCTGAATCTTCTTCTCCCCGCCGCCCACATGATGAATCGCGTTCGTCAGATAATTGGTGATGACTTCCTCTATTTTAAATTCATCGCCCATGACGTAGACCGGTTCTTTCCCGTCAAAATCCACAGTCAGCTCATTCTGCTTAAGCAGCACACCGGAAGAAGAAATCACACTGGCAATCAGCTCCGTCAGGTCAAACCGCTCCACAGACAGCCGTTCTCCCCCAAATTCCAGCGCCGTCAAGGTCAGAAGCTGGCGCACCATCCGATTCATTTTCCCAGCCTCGTCCATGATAACGCCGCAGTAATAATCGCGGTTCTCCTTGTCCTCCGCCATGCCCTCGACGAGTCCTTCCGCATAGCCCTGAATCAGCGCGATCGGCGTCTTTAACTCATGCGACACATTCGCAATGAACTCCTTACGCATCTCATCGATCTGCACTTTCTCGTCAATATCCTTTTTAAGCTGTGCATTCGCCTCTTTCAGTTCCCCGATCGTTGTCTTGAGGCGCTCCGAAAGCACATTCATGCTGTTTCCAAGCGTATCAATTTCCTCCGTCGAGCGGCGGCTTGTCTCATAGCGGGCATCAAAATCCAGGTTCGACATCTTTTCCGACAGCTCCGACAGCCGTTTGATCGGCATCGTAATGTGCCGGGTAATAAAATAAATCAGAATACTTCCCGCCAGAATTACCACGATTCCAACAAACATCAGAAACCGGTTTGAGATAGCCGCGCTCTCATGGATGCTCTCCATCGGCATCGTCATGATGAAAATGGTCGCATTATCCGAGAAAAATCCCCAGCTTTCCAGATAAAACGTCTTGCTGAGCGGGTCAAACGTCTTCTGAATCATGTAGTTGTCATATTCCCGCAATACATCCCGCTTCGCCCCCGCATGACCGACGATATAGCGCCGCACCCGGTCACGCATGACTTCCACATCCCGCGCCGAGGAGACGAGTGTCTGGTCACTCTCGCTGTCATATAAAAGCAGGGAAATATTCGACCGGTCACGCAGCTCGCGGATCACATTTGCCAGCCGGACACCGCCGCTCGAAGCTTCCTCCCCATCCAGTGCATCCGCCGATGCATCCTCCGAGTCATCCTCCAGCACCACCGTGTCACCTTCCGCATATTCACCCAGCGCATCCTGTGTCTCATCGCCAGCCCTATCACCGGTTCCATTTTTACCAGACTGAGCCGAACCGCCATCCGCACTGTCCATATCAGGACTTCCATCTTTCGACTTCTGGTACTCTTTCCAACCCGAATTCAGCTCCGCCTGTGCGTCCTCCAGCGAACTCTCGCCATTCCGAACCTCATCCTGGATAATCGCGTCAATCGCCCGATATCCCTTTTCCAGCGTATGAATCTTATAATTCTGGTAATATCCGGACAGAAACCAGTTATTGATACACCAGATAAGCGCGATTGCAACCGTCATCAACCCGGCAAATATGATTGTAAATTTCCATCGGACCGAACGTTTCATTCGCTTACCTCAAATTTGTAGCCCATGCCCCAGATCGTCTTGATGTACTCGCCTTTCTCGCCCAGCTTACTCCGAAGCTTCTTCACGTGCGTATCGATCGTCCGTGCATCGCCGAAATAATCATAATTCCATACATTATTCAGAATTTTTTCTCTCGAAAGCGCAATTCCCTGATTCTCTGCAAAATACGTCATCAGCTCAAATTCCTTGTAGCTTAAATCCACCGGTTTTCCATCCACGCTGACCTGATGTGCCGTCTTATCAATGTGGATGCCGCCCACATCGATCACATCCTGGCTGCCGCCGTTGCTGCGGCGCAGGATCGCCTCCACACGTGCGACCAGGATCTTCGGACTGAACGGTTTGGAAATATACTCATCCACGCCCAGATTAAAGCCCTGCAGCTCGTCGCTCTCCTCGCCTCTCGCCGTCAGCATGATGATCGGCACCTGCGAATACTTGCGGATCGTCTTCACAACCTCCCAGCCGTCCATCTTCGGCATCATCACATCCAGAAGAATCAGCGCAATGTCCTTCTGCTGGAAAAACAGATCCACCGCCTCCTCGCCGTCCCCGGCTTCCAGCACCTGATACCCTTTAATCGAAAGGAAGTCCTTCACCAGCTTCCGCATCCTCGCCTCATCGTCCACGACCAGTATTTTAATCTTATCCATAAAATCTTCACCTCATTTATTTTACTCTGCCGTGTATGACAGAACCTTTTTCCACGCTGTCATATCCTGATTACATTCTCAATCTGTCTGTATTTTAGCAGATTCGGGTGGGAGATTCCATAGGTTCACAAAAGATTCATAGTTTCTACCACATATAGAAAAGAGAGTCCTTTTCCATCCTCCTGGGCTCCCCAATGCAAGCAATTTATATATTCAGTTGCCAAAGACAAATGGAACTTTTTCATCTCACACGCAAAACAGGACTGTCCGACAAAATCCAGTATTTCTCTGCATTTCTCATCCAGCCCTGTTTGCTTTCTATTTCACAGTCTTTCCAGGCTGTTCCATATCTTATATTTTATTCTTCGGTCTTCTCCGCTTCATTGTTCTCGACCACACCAATGGAAAGATCTTCAAGCTGTTTCGGATCAACCTGAGACGGTGCTTCCATCATCAGGCAGGAAGCATCTTTTACCTTCGGGAATGCGATGACGTCGCGGATGCTGTCTGCGCCGACCATCAGCATAACCATACGGTCCATACCGTAAGCCAGACCAGCGTGCGGCGGTACTCCGTATTTGAATGCGTCTAACAGGAAGCCGAACTGCTCCTGTGCTTTCTCCTTCGTGAATCCAAGAACCTCAAACATCTTCTCCTGGATGTCTGCCTGATGGATACGGACAGAACCGCCGCCCATCTCGGTACCGTTCAGGACGATATCGTATGCTTTTGCACGTACCTTGCCCGGATCGGTATCGATCAGCGGAAGATCCTCTTCCATCGGCATGGTAAATGGATGGTGCATAGCTACGTAGCGATCCTCTTCCTCTGAATATTCAAGCAGCGGGAACTCGGTTACCCACAGGAACTTGAAATCATCCTTCTTTAAGAGGTCAAGCTGTCTAGCGATCTCCAGACGTAAGTTTCCAAGTACATCAAATACAACTTTATCCTTGTCAGCTGCGAACAGAAGCAGATCGCCCGGCTTACCGCCCATAGCAGCCACCAGTGCATCCAGCTCTTCCGGCTTCATGAACTTGGAGAAGGAGCACTTGTAGGTACCGTCCTCATGGATTGCCAGATATGCAAGACCTTTTGCACCAAAGCCTTTTGCGTACTCAACCAGCGCATCTATCTTCTTTCTCGGCATAGCGCCCTGTCCTTCTGCGTTGATACCGCGGACAGAGCCGCCATTTTCCAGTGCACTCTTAAATACAACAAACTCGCAGTCTTTTACTACATCCGATACGTTTTTCAGCTCCATGCCGAAACGCAGATCCGGCTTATCTGAACCGAAACGATCCATTGCCTCGCGCCAGGTCATACGCTGGATCGGAAGCTGCAGATCGTAATTGCAGATCTCCTTGAAGAGCTTCTTTAACAGACGCTCATTGACATCCAGAACGTCCTCAACGTCAACGAAGGAAAGCTCCATATCGATCTGGGTAAACTCAGGCTGACGATCGGCTCTTAAGTCCTCGTCACGATAGCAGCGTGCCAGCTGGAAGTAGCGGTCATATCCAGAACACATCAGAAGCTGTTTTAACAGCTGCGGAGACTGCGGCAGTGCATAGAAGCTGCCCGGATGTACACGGCTCGGTACCAGGTAGTCTCTCGCGCCCTCCGGAGTACTTTTAATCAGAGTCGGAGTCTCAATCTCAAGGAAGCCTTCCTCTGCTAAGAATGCACGGGTCAGGATAGCCACGCGGCTTCTTGTCATCAGGTTTCTCTGGATATCCGGACGTCTCAGATCCAGGTAACGGTATTTCAGGCGAAGATCCTCTTTGGTTTTGGAGTTCTCCTCGATCGGGAACGGCGGTGTCTCAGACTCTGCCAGAATGCGGAGGTAATCCGCACGGATCTCAATCGCACCTGTCTTTAAGTTTTCATTTACTGCACCGGAACGTGCCTCTACGCGTCCGGTTACGGCGATAACGAACTCACTTCTCAGCTTTTCTGCCTTTGCAAAGCTCTCAGCGCCGCAGTCAGCTTCCTCGAAGATCAGCTGCAGGATACCAGAACGATCCCGCAGATCCACGAAAATAATGCCGCCTTTATTTCTGCTCTTCTGAACCCAGCCCATAACGGTTACTTTCTCACCGATATTGGCAGTTCCCAGCTCGGTACAGCGATGGGAACGTTTCAGTCCTGCCATAGATTCTGCCATGATAGTATTTCCTCCGTTTATTATAGTTTTATCTGAAAAATTCAAAAACTGAATCACTTCAAACTGTCTTTGTAAAATTCCACGATCTCCTCGTAGCCGTCCTTCGCCAGCTGCTCCTTCTGGAATTTCTTGTTCTTGTTCATCTGTGCGACTGCCACGCGGGTGCCGTTAGCACGTTCTTCCTGTGCCTTCTTAAGAACTGCACGGAACTGGTCCGCACTTAAGCCCTTCTCATACAGGAATGCTTTCTTGCCGGCTGCCTCCGGTACTTTGAAACCGGAATCCATCAGGATCGTGATGATACGCTCAAAACCGATGGAGAATCCGCACGCCGGTGTATCGACGCCGGTAAATTTGCCGATCAGCTTGTCGTAACGTCCGCCGCCTGCAACGGAGCCGCCGAAGCCTTCCATGGAAACCTCAAAAATCGTTCCGGTATAGTAGCCCATGCCGCGCACCAGCGTCGGGTCAAATTCAAGACCGAATTCGATGTCTGCAACCGCTTTAACTGTCTCCATGATCGTTGCCAGATTCTCTGCCTTTGCCGGATCCATCACGCCGGAGAGCTTCTCGCCCAGCGCGCGGACGCCTGCCGCATCGTTCTGAATCTCTGCCAGAAGTCCGGTGTATTTCTCAACCGCCTCTGGCGCATAACCTTCTGCAAGCAGCTCTTCGCGGACACCGTCCAGACCGATCTTATCCATCTTATCGAGAATGATAAATACCTTATCGGTCTCATTTTCCGGGAATCCGCTGTAATCTGCCATGCCCTTTAAGATCGCACGGTCATTGACACGGACAGTGTATGCCTTGTCCGGGCAGATGCGCTTCAGCGCCTTGGTAAGCGCCAGAATCTCCTCGATCTCAGCCAGGTTTGTCGCATCACCTAAAATATCGATATCACACTGTACAAACTGACGGAAACGTCCCTTCTGCGGACGATCGGCACGCCATACGCTTCCGACCTGCAGCGCCTTGAACGGCGCTGATAAATTAGCAGAATTGTTTGCATAATAACGGCTGAGCGGCAGAGTTAAGTCATAGCGGAGACCACCGTCTACGACATCTGCCTCTGTCTGTGCTGCCTCGACGTTCAGCTTCTCGCCTCTCTTTAAAATCTTGAAGATCAGCTTCTCATTGTCGCCGCCCTGCTTGCTGGTCAGGTTCTCAATGTGCTCCACGCACGGAGTCTCGATCGCCGAGAAGCCGTATCCGCGGTAGGTATCTTTGATGATATTCAGCACATAATCCCGGATCTCCATCTCACCCGGAAGAATGTCCTTCATGCCTGTAACTGGTTTTTTCTTTAAAGCCATGTGTCAAACTCCTTCTATGTCTTTCTGCGACCATATTTCCCGCGCAAAGAAAACTTCACTTTTCCATGCTGGAAACTGGATTTTTATGTTTCTCTGTTACAAAGTGTTTTTCTGCATCTGACACCCTGTATCTGTGAATTTTTCGTTTTTACTCTCTTCGTCCAAGCAGCTTCTCTTTCCGCCCGATCATCTCATCGATCCGGTCGATATACTGCTCAACTTCCTTGACGTTCTCCGCCCTCTCAATCCGGTTTTCTGCCGGGAAATAAACCTTGGTGGTCGTTCCCGCACCGCAGGCGGCAATCGTCTGTTTTTCTTCCATAATTAATATATTATAGAGACATTCCTTGCCCGGAACCGCATAACCGACATTTTCAAAATTGCCCGCCATATTTTTCTGGCGGTAGAGATAGTACGGTTTCAGCCCCATCTCCTCGGCATACTGCGCGGTCAGGTCAATCATCTCCTGTGTATTGACAATCTTCAGATTTCCGTAGCGCTCCTTATAGATATTCAGGCGCGCCGCGCGCTTGATCGCCAGCGAATGCACCGTCACGCTGTCCGGTCTGAGTGCCTTGATCTCCTCCATTGTCTGGCGGACATCGTCGATCGTCTCCTCCGGCAGACCCACGATCAGATCCATATTGATATTGTCAAATCCCAGCTCCCGCGCCAGCAGGAATTTTTCCTTCACATCCTCCACCGTATGACGGCGTCCGATGAGGTCAAGTGTCGCCTGCTTCATCGTCTGCGGATTGATGGAAATACGGGAAATGCCGTGATTCCGGAGCACCTGCAGCTTTTCGCGCGTGATGCTGTCCGGACGTCCCGACTCAACGGTAAATTCAACTGCCTGTTCCACCGGGAATAATTCTTCCACCTTTGTCAGGATCTCATCCAGATCCTGCGGATTTAACGAGGTCGGTGTGCCGCCTCCAAAATAGATGGTCGAAAGCGGGCGATCCTTCATCTGCTCCGCCACATATTCCATTTCCTTAAAAAGCGCCTCTTTGTAGAGGTCCATCCGTTTTTCCCATTTCACAATCGGAAACGACGTAAACGAACAGTACAGGCAGGTCGTCGGACAGAACGGGATTCCCACATACAGGCTGTACCCATTCTCATAATCGATCGTGGACAGCAGGCGTCTCTCGCGCTCCGCCACGTCGATGCTCAGATCGATCTTTTCCTTGCTGGTGAAATACGTCTCGCGCATATAGGTCTCGATCTGCTCGTCCGTCCATCCATCATACAGCTTCGTGAGCGCAATCTTCGTCGGACGGATGCCGGTAAGCGTTCCCCACGGAAGCTCTCTGCCGGTCTGGGCACTCAAAAGACGGTATAACGTCTGTTTGATCTCATTTTTCGTCTCAAAACGGTTGGAAAAATCCGGATAAATCAAAGCAAAGTGAACGGCTTCTTTCTTCACCGGCGCCACATCCAGTGAAAACGAGTTTCCGTCCCGGACTCCCCGCACAATCAGCTCCGCCTCCCCGGCTTCCTCTTCCTTGTGCGTAAATGTCTCGCCCGGATAAAATGCCATCAGGAGCTCACGGATATCCTGTTCAAAGGACGCGTCATTTAACAAAATCGCTATCATGCTTCGCGCCCCCTGTATCCCGCCAGCGGATTGTACTGTTTTTCGTCGGCGATCGTCGTATATCCCATGTGTCCCGGATATACATTCGTATCATCCGGCAGGTTCAGAAGGATATCTGCCACCGAATGAATCATCTGACGTCCGCTTCCAGTCGGGAAATCGATGCGTCCGTAAGAACCTTCAAATAAGGTATCTCCCGAAAACAGCACCCTCTCTGATTTTACATAATAACAACAGGAACCTTCCGTATGCCCCGGTGTATGAAGCATCTGGAACGTGTAGCCCGCTGCCTCGAACGTCTCTCCATCCTTCAAAAGCATATCCGCTTTCAGATGCAGACCGCCGCCCTGAAACTGGACGGACAGGTTCTTATCCGGATCCGCCAAGACCGCCTGCTCCTGCTCACAGGCATAAACCGGCACGCCCAGATCCCGTCTCAGCTCTTCCATCGCCGTCACATGGTCAAAATGTCCATGAGTCAGCAGAATCGCCTTGGCCTTCGCTCCGGTCTGCGCCAGTGCATCCTCAATCCGCGCCGCCTCATCGCCCGGATCAACAATCACAGCTTCCTTCGTCTCCGGATGCACCGCAATATAACAGTTCGTCTGGACCATTCCCACGATCAGCCGTTTTATCTCCATCTTTTCCTCCTAATAATATGTGAAACTTTCACAGGGTGTAAGTACCTGTGAAATATAGAGAGAACCGCTTATCCGGCAGTTCTCTCTATATCTAATACTCCTTCAATCTGTCTGAGTTTATCAGATAATTTATTTAATTCCTCAATTCCGTGAATATCGAACGTCATGACGATCGTCGCCTTGCCCTGCTTGCTTGTACGCACATTCATCGAGGTAATGTCGATCTGGCGCTCGGTAAATACCTTGGAAATATCCACAAACATGCCGATGCGGTTGTTCGCATAGATCTTGATTTCGGTGGAGTATTTTTCCGTGCCCGTCTGTGCTTCCGGCTGTTGCCACTCGGCTTCAATCAGGCGCTCACGCTCTTCCTGCGGCAGATTCATCACATTGATGCAGTCTGTCCGGTGGATCGAGATACCGCGTCCCCTTGTGACAAATCCGACGATCTCATCGCCCGGAACCGGGCTGCAGCACTTCGAAAAACGAACCGCCAGATCGTGGATTCCCTTGACAACGATACCGCTCTTCGACTTCCCGGCTGCGATCACCGGAACCTTGTTTCCATCCGACGCCATGTTATCGAGGATCGTCGTGTCGGTTACTTCCTTCTTTAACTTCTTGTTGCGCTCATCCAGCATCTTGTTGATGACCTGTCCCTCTTTGAGGGCGCCATGTCCGATCGATGCCAGAACGGAATCCCAGTCACGGTACGCATAGCGCTTCATGACCTTTTCCATATATTCCGGTTTATTTAACTCTGAATAATTGATGTCCTTCGCCTTACAATATTTATCCAGAAGCGCACGGCCGCGCAGGATATTGTCCTCTTTCAGCTCGCTCTTGAACCACTGATTGATCTTATTCTTCGCCTGTGTGCTCTTAACCAGTTTCAGCCAGTCGCGACTCGGTCCCTTGGAATTCTGGGAGGTAATAATCTCGACACGGTCACCATTTTTAATGACATAATCGATGTTGACCAGTTTTCCGTTGACACGGGCACCAACCATCTTGTTGCCGACCGCACTGTGGATCGAATACGCAAAATCGATCGGGGTGGAACCGCTCGGCAGGTTCTTGACATCACCCGTCGGGGTAAAGCAGTATACATCATCCGTAAAGAGGTCCAGATCGCTCTTTAAGAGACTTAAGAACTCTTTATTATCGGACATATCCCGCTGCCATTCCAGGATCTCACGCAGCCAGGAAAGCTTTGCCTCGGCGCTGTCGATCGCCGCCTTGCTGCTGCCGCTCTCCTTATATTTCCAGTGTGCCGCGATACCATACTCAGCGGTACGGTGCATCTCATAGGTGCGGATCTGAATCTCAAACGGCTGTCCGCTGCTGCCGATCAGAGTCGTATGCAGCGACTGGTACATATTCGGTTTCGGCATGGCAATATAATCTTTAAAACGTCCCGGAATCGGTTTGTACATCTCATGGATGACACCGAGCGCCGCATAACAGTCTTTCACGCTCTCCACGATAATCCGGACCGCAAAAATATCATAGATCTGATCCAGCGTCTTGTCCTGGTTTACCATCTTTTTATAGATGCTGAAGAAATGTTTCACACGGCCGTCTACCTTGGCTTCGATGCCCGCATCGTCCATATGTTTCTTGACTTCATCCATAATCTTATGGATAAACGCCTCCCTGGTGTCCTTACGGAGTGCCAGTTTTTCGGACAATTCTTTGTAAACCTCCGGCTGGAGATATTTGAGAGACAAATCATCCAGCTCGGTCTTGATCTTGGAAATACCGAGACGATCAGCAATAGGCGCGTAGATATCCATCGTTTCACGCGCCTTTTCTTTCTGTTTTTCCGGCTTCATATATTGAAGCGTCCGCATATTGTGCAAACGGTCTGCCAGCTTAATCAGGATAACCCGGATGTCCTTCGCCATCGCTAAGAACATCTTACGCAGGTTTTCCGCCTGAATCTCTACTTTATCGATCGTCCACGAGATCTGGGTCAGCTTGGTAACGCCGTCTACTAAAAGTGCTACCTCCTCGCCAAAGATCGCCGTGATCTCCTCCTCTGTCATGACCGTATCTTCCACGACATCGTGCAGGATACCTGCCACCAGAGTCTCTTTATCCAGCTCCAGATCCGCCAGAATGATCGCCACACAGAGCGGGTGGATGATATACGGTTCACCTGATTTACGCCTCTGATCCTTGTGTGCGTCATACGCGATCTGGTACGCTTTCTCAATCATGCTGATGTCATCCGACGGATGGTACTTGCGAATGGCGGCAATCAACTCATTATACAGTACCTCCGGACTCGTAAAATCCGCCGGCGCTTCAATTTCCTGATCCAGCTTTTTTATTTTATCCAAATTTCCCATATATGCCTCCTGACCCTTCCGTAGATAACTGAAACGCCTGCCGTTCGGAATCCGGAAAGCGGTTCACGCAAATGAAATAAAATATTATATAGAATACCCCTATTATACGAATATTTGACAAAAAATGCAACGGCAAACTATTTTGTTACTGTTCACGCATACGTGCCCAGTAACGGAATTTGCCGTGGCTTCGCATTTCAATACGGCAAATTCCTGCTGCCACCACGTTTTCTTACGGCACTTTCGGTTCCAAAAGTGCCTACCCGTGAACCGTTATCTATTTCCCCTCATAGGTAATTAGGGCATCCACCGCATATCCGTTCAGTTTTTCGCGTCCCTTTAAGCCTGCCAGCTCCATCACGCAGCAGATTTTTACAACCTCGCCGCCCATCTTCTCGATGAGCTTGACAATCGCCTCGGTCGTTCCGCCGGTTGCGATCAGGTCGTCAACGATAACTACCTTCTGTCCCGGTTTAATGGCATCCTCATGCATCTCCAGAACCGCGCTGCCATACTCCAGATCGTAGCTTACAGATACCGTCTTGCACGGCAGTTTGCCTTTCTTACGGATCGGCACGAATCCCTTGTGCATCGCATATGCAACCGGCACGCCAAAAATAAACCCGCGGGACTCCGGACCAACCACGATATCATAATCCACGCCCTCTAAGGATTTCTGGATTCCGTCGATCGCAAGCTGCAGTCCGTCTGCATCCTGTAAAATCGTAGTAATATCGCGGAAAATGATCCCCGGCTCCGGGAAGTCCGGAATGCTTCTTACATATTCTTCCAGCTTTTTCATGATTTTAACCTCTTTTCTATAAATTTTGTATCTCAATTTCTCAGTTTTAAATCGCCATCCGGCTCTTTTTCCACCGTTCTTCTCATTTTTGCAGAAGTTTTCCCCTGCTTCTTCTTCCTTATATACATAGAAGCCACAATCACCGCTAACACAAACAGCGCACCTCCGCTGATCAGCAGTCCCTCATGCAGTCCCTGCGGATAATATCTGAGTTCCACCGTATGGGTTCCCGCCGTCAGTTCCACGCCGGTAAATGCCTTCCAGACCGGACGCGTGATAGCTTCTTTTCCATCCACCGTGACCGTCCAGCCCTCGTCATACGGGATCGTGAGGAACAGCGTTCCGCCCTCGCCCGCGTCGATCGTGCCCTTCATCGCCTCCTCGCCCGATGTTTCCAGTTCAAATGGATGCTGGTTGAGGCGCTCATAGAGCGCACGCAGCCCGGCTTCGTCAAAGCGGTACGCGCTCGCGTCCATGCTTCCGGCACTGTCATTGCTCTCCAGCAGAATCAATGTGCCTGCCTTCACATATCCGGTTTCCACCAGATACCCGCGTTTCAACGTATCAATGCTGCGGCTCTCCCCGCCGACATCCAGTTTAACCGAATCAATCTGACGGTTTGCGACACTTATATAATACTCCCCATCTTCCGGTGCTGTAAAGGAAAAACGATTCCCCTGCTCCTCCCCGTCCGTGAAAATCAGGCACTCCGGCACGCCCAGCACATCCGATAAATCGTTCTGGACATCCGCCGGCGAAGAAAGATCGCGCTTCCAGCCCGTTTCCACTATGTCCGGCAGGATAAAGCCGAGCGGCAGCGTCCACGGATTCTCATAGAGGTACGTGTCACCTGAAAATGCATAGAGCGACAGGCGCGGATTGTCCTGCTTGCCCTCATAGAGTGCATATTTGATTGAAAATAACGAATCCACCAGCGGCGTACTTCCCACGATGCTGTATGCGTTCGTCGAACCTTCGCAGCCCATCTGTTTGAAGAAATCCGTCACCCCGGCATTTGCCACCGATGAAAACAGTGATACGGATGGAAAATGCATCCACGCGCCATCATTTTTCGTGCGCGCATTCGTTTTATCAATCCGGTAAAATTCCGTCTTTTTGAGCGGCTCTGTCACCGCTGCAACATCCTGATTGTCTGCCACATAATCAGTCCGGCTCGTCGTCGGAATGCTCGTTGCCGCCATATTGGCAAGCGCCTCCACACTTACCAGCGCCATCGCCAGAAGCGCCGCCGTGAACGCGAAATGTTCTTTATTTTGATAGAAATAAAAGACGCCCAGATACAGCAGCAGAAGCACCACTGCCACATACCAGACAACTGGTTCAAACGCATCGTCCGTCACCAGCTTTTCTGCCAGAATCACGTAGCCAATCGCGGCGGATGTCACCCCGGCAAACTGCCGTTTGGATATTTCATCCAGATATAGATACGCCCGGAAACACATCGTCAGCACCAGCGCGATATAGATAAACGACTGGCGGCACGGCAGGCTGTTCGGGTAATGGAAGCCATGCCAGATAAAATTCAGCACGTTGAACGAAAAGCTGGCATAGAAAAAGAGTAGCAGCACACCGTACACAACCTTTTCCCGGATCGCAATCCGGCGGTTCAGAAAATACAACCCCATGAAAATGTAGACTGCCACGCCGCAGTAGAGGTTCGGCCAATGGTCGAGTCCCGTCTCCACCTGTACATTTCCGATGTGCCGCGCGATCATATCAAAGATCGGGAAGTAGATTTCCAGTGTGGTCGGAAAATTAAAATCGCCAGACGCCGTACTCTGCAGCGCCGCAATCTCCGGAAGAAGCACCGCAGCCGCCAGCGCACCCGCCAGAAGCGAATACACACCAAACAGGAAAAAGCTGTGCAGACAATCTTTCCATCCCGGCCGTTTCTCCAGAAACAGGAGCGCCACATAGTAAATCACCATGAAGAGGCATATCATAATTGATATATAGTAGTTGGACAGGATTGAAAGTCCCAGCATCAGGCAGTAAAAAAGCCCTTTTTTTTCGCGCACCAGCCGCTCCAGGCCGTGCAGGATCAGCGGCAGCAGCACGATGCAGTCCAGCCACATGATATTCCAGCTATACGCCGCCATATAGCCGGACAGCGCATAGAATACGCCAAAATAGCACGCTCCAAACTTCTGTGAACCCGTGTGCTTTTTCAGATACCACGCCATCGAAAGCCCCGCCAGACCGCTCTTGAACACGATCATGTAGGTCATAAATTCGATAATCAGGGACGACGGGCATAACAGCAGCAGCCAGTTGAACGGGCTCGCCAGATAGTACGCATAGAGCGCGGCAAAGTTTACGCCCATGCCGACATCCCAGCTGTAAAGCAGGCTCTCGCCACTTAAAAGCTTATGCCGGAATTCCGAGAAAAACGGCGCATACTGGTGGTACATATCCGTCCGCAGGAAGCTTTCCTGCCCAAAGGGAAAAATACCGCGGTATGCAAAAATCAGGATCAAAATCACCACCGGCAGGAAAAATGCCGCCAGGAGATCATCCGACGGACGGAAAACCGCAGCCAGACGGCCCATTCCGCGGGGTGATTTCTCTGGTTCATCCCACTTATCTAATTCATCTAATTCTTCCTGCTCCCAGTCATCATCATTCAACTCATTAACGACATCTGCTCTGGACTCTGAAAGTTTAGATTTTCTGGCATCTTCTTCCTGTCTCCAGGCCGGCATTCGTTCAGCACGTCTCATATCTGTACAGGCAGTCTCCGAATCCACGTCCGCACCTTCCCGCTCGTTCTCATACTCCTCTATTTTCCCCGTTGTTTCCGCTCCCGTAAGCTCCCTGAGTGCTTCTTCCAGTTTACTGGAACTTTCGTCTCGTTCTCTTTGCTCCATCTTCCCTCCATCCAGAATCCCGTTCAGGCGGCGTTTTCTCTACTCTTTCCGGCTTTTCCGGTCTGTCTTCAGCATCCATTTCCGCTGTCATTTCCCCACACAGCCCTATTTCGAGGATTCTTTCTTTTTGAAAATAAATAATTTACTGCAAATATAATTCAGCACCAGCGAGATCGCTGATACCACAATCTTACAGATCATATCCTGTTTGATTCCCATGCCGTCTACCATCACGATCATCGCCACATACGTGAACACCGATGTGAGAATACGGCAGGAGAAAAACGAAGCCATTTCCTTAAGAAGATATACAGGGTGGAAATTGTAGCTTCGGAATACCCAGATCTTGTTTGTCACATATGCAAACAGGATCGCCGCCGCCTGACAGCAGATCGTCGCCATACGGTAGTTCATGCCGTTGTGGCGGAAAACCGCATAGGAAATCCAGTCCACCAGCGTCGTCAGAACGCCGAATATCAGATACGATATCGTCTCCCTGTTTACAAACTTTCCCCAGATCAGGGATAACTTTTCCTTTATCATCACTTTTTCTCCGAAAAAAGAATTGTATGGGCAGCGGTCCTTCGACATACCCATACAATTCCTGTACTTCTTGGTTTAATATTACATTTCCTCTAACAGCTTGTTGACACTGACCAGCTTGACGCAGAGTGCAAACAGCTCGGTTGCAGTGATCAGATCCTGCAGCGGCGGATAAGATGGAGCAATACGGATGTTGCGATCCTCCGGATCCTTGCCATATGGATAAGTTGCACCGGCTCCGGTCATGACAACGCCTGCTTTCTTGCACTTCGCAACGATCTCCTTCGCACAGCCGTTCAGTGAATCAAAGGAAATGAAGTAGCCGCCGTGCGGTTTTGTCCAGGTACCGATCTCCAGTCCGCCCAGCTCGCGGTCGAGAATATTCTCAACTGCCTCGAATTTCGGGCGCAGGATGTTGGCATGCTTTCTCATGTGCTCTACCATGCCGTGGATATCCTTGAAGAAACGCACGTGGCGGAGCTGATTCACTTTATCATGACCGATAGTCTGAATCTTTAACTGTTTCTTGATATCATCCAGGTTATTGTGGGAGGTTGCGATTGCCGCAATGCCGGAACCCGGGAACGTAATCTTGGAGGTTGAAGAGAATTTGTAAACCATATCCGGGTTGCCGGCTTTCTTACATTCTGCCAGAATCTCCAGCACATGATCCTGCTCATCATCGTATAAATGGTGGATGCCATAAGCATTGTCCCAGTAAATACGGAAATCCGGAGCTGCCGGATGCATGCGTGCCAGACGGCGGACAGTCTGATCGGAATAGGAATTACCGGTCGGGTTGGAGTATTTTGGAACACACCAGATTCCCTTTACGGTCGGGTCGGTGGTCACATACTTCTCCACCAGATCCATATCCGGACCATCTGCGGTCATCGGAATGTTGATCATCTCGATACCAAAATATTCAGTAATGGAGAAATGTCTGTCATATCCCGGTACCGGGCACAGGAATTTAACCTTGTCAAGCTTGCACCACGGGGTATTTCCCATAACGCCATGAGTCATAGAACGGGAGATGGTGTCGTACATTACGTTCAGGCTGGAGTTTCCATAGATAATGATATTGTCAGCCGGAACCTCGATCATATCCGCTAACAGCTCCTTCGCCTCGCTGATACCGTCCAGGCCGCCGTAATTGCGGCAGTCTGTCCCATCTTCGCAGGTCAGATCACTGTCGCTGCTCAGTACGTCCATCATTCCCATCGATAAATCAAGCTGCTCTGCACTTGGCTTACCGCGTGACATATCCAGCGTCAGATTCTTGCCCTGAAACTCCCGGTACTGATCGCTCAGATCACGCTTAAGCTCCAGAAGTTCTTCTTTCGTCATCTCGCTATAAGGCTTCATCCTTCAACATCCTCCTTGTTTCTCTTATTTATTTCATCATAATTTCATAATCTGCTTTTCATCCAGCTCCCCTTGTTCAAGGGTTCGGAGCATCTCATCTAAGCATCGTTATAATAATAACATAGGTACAAAGGGCATGACAAGCATTAATTTGTTATGTCAGCACATAAAATTTGTTATATGGTACCGCTTGGTTTTTCCGATTCGGTGCATTTCACGGACAGCAAATTATAATAAAAACATGATGTTCCCCCTTCTTTCATATACTTATGAAAATATATCTTTCAGGTCACATCATGTTCATTCATTTTCCCATGCATTTTGTTCCATCACGTTTCCGGCACATCATTTCCCCGCTGCTGGTTCCCGCCCTGTTTGCCATCTCTTTCTTCGCCGGGCAGACTGCCGCGCATTTCCTGCGCCGTCCATCCGGGCACACGGTTTCAGCGCCTGCTATCGCCTGTGGCTCGCTCCCGCCTGCCTTTGATTCCGGTTCGATTCCGGTTTCCGCAGATGGAAACTGGGGACTTGGATTTCCCAGTCCAGGGCAGACACCGGTCGGCAATGCCTCCGCCGACACTTTAAAAAATTTTGACGCTTTCTATGTAGGCGATACCTCCAAGCCCGTCATCTATCTGACCTTCGACGCCGGATATGAAAACGGCTGCACACCTGCCATTCTGGAAGCACTGAAAAAACACCATGTCCCGGCAACCTTTTTCGTCGTCGGCAACTATCTCGAAACCAGTCCTGAACTGGTAAAACAGATGATCGCAGAGGGTCACACCGTCGCCAACCACACGTATCACCATCCCGATATGTCCCGCATTTCCGACAAAGCAGCATTTGAAAAGGAGCTGACTGCCCTGGAAACACTCTACCAGTCCGTCACCGGGCAGACAATGAAAAAATATTACCGTCCGCCGCAGGGCAAATACAGTGAATCGAACCTGCAGATGGCAAAGGAGCTCGGCTACAAGACCTTTTTCTGGAGTCTCGCCTATGTGGACTGGATGCAGGATCAGCAGCCATCCAAAGAAGAAGCATTTTCCAAGCTTCTGACGCGCATCCACCCCGGCGCGATCGTCCTTCTGCACAGCACTTCTCAGACCAACGCTCAGATTCTCGATGAACTTCTGGCAAAATGGGAGGAAATGGGCTATCAGTTCGGGCAATTAGATGAATTATAAAATTATACCAGCAGCATTTTCCGGATAAACGAAAGGATCGCGCCTCCGATGCTGCAGAACAGCAGAAATCCGTGGTT
Source organism: Clostridium sp. AF02-29 (assembly GCF_934835585.1). Classification (NCBI taxonomy): domain Bacteria; kingdom Bacillati; phylum Bacillota; class Clostridia; order Eubacteriales; family Clostridiaceae; genus Clostridium; species Clostridium sp. AF02-29. The sequence goes on from NZ_CAKVZK010000004.1 coordinate 56,143, forward strand.
CGCATTGATCGCCTCCAGCGCCGCATAGCCGCCGTCCACAATCGGCTGTAAGCTGCCCGCATTCTTCGGCATCAGGTACGCTGCCGGACCGGCTACTAATACAAGAACAAGGATGATTATAAACGGGATAAATCCGCGCCCCGTATCGTATTTTTGCAGCCGTACTTTACCACCCGCGTGCTTGCCTGACAGAATCCACAGGCACCAGATCGCGCCCATCAGTACCAGAAATACGCCAATCCCTACATACAGCCCCAAACCATAATTTTCCTCGGTAATCATAGTTCCGATATAGCCCAGATCGTCGCCGCCATACCGAAATGCCTTCGCATTCGCCCAGGTGATTCCCGCCATCAGAAGAAAGCTGGCTGCCTGCATCACGCGCGCCATCAGCACAACCACGCCGGTTACTCCGGCTGCCGTCACATCCAGCACGGACGGACCGTCATTTGAGTCACTCTGCGTATGCGCCTCACTGCGCTCCGCCGCCCGTCTGGTGCGCTCTGCCTCCCGGGACTGGCGTTCCAGTTCCCGCTGGTGGCTGCGCTCCATCCGGTTTTTCTGACGCTCTGAGCGCTCCCGCTCCGACTCCAGAGCATGAAGGCGTTTTTCCATCTGCTTCTGCTGTTTTGCATCCCGCTTATCCTCTTTCGCGCTGGAAGAAGAACGTCTCGCGTCCTGTCGTCTGCGCGATGCCGCTTCACGGTCACGGCGGGCATCCTCCTGTGCCTGGGATTGGCAGCGTTCATTATCGCGGCGCTCTTCCTCACGCTTCTGTGCGTCCTGACTCTGGCTGCTCCGCTTTTCCTGACTGTTTCGTTTCGATCCAGAGCCGGATTCCGCCTTTTTCTCATCCGATTCCATCCGAGCTGGATTCCGCTGTTCTGAATCACCGTCGTCATAGCTATTTTCCTGCTTTCTTCCCACCGTTTCCTGTTCTCGGCGTACTGTATCATTTACAAGCGGAGTTCCGCAGTTACTGCAAAAATTTCCAACTGCTTCCTGTCCGCATTTTGGACACTTCATTCTATGTTCTCCTTCCTCCAAACGATTCTTTCCATCCATTTCCGCACTCATTTCTGGCATTTGAAACACATTTAAACAATGTACATTTTTTGTAACTGTTCACGGGTAGGCACTTTTGGAACCGAAAGTGCCGTAAGAAAACGTGGTGGCAGCAGGAATTTGCCGTATTTAAATGCGAAGCCACGGCAAATTCCATTACTGGGCACGTATGCGTGAACAGTAACCATTTTTTCTCACACAGCCAGAACTTTATTTCCTGTTTCCCATGCCCAGCTGCCAGAACGCCACTGCACTCGCTGCTGCCACGTTGAGCGAATCCACGCCGTGTGACATCGGGATTTTCACGGTGTAATCGCACGCCGCGATCGTCGATGCCGCCAACCCGTCACCCTCGGTTCCGAGAATGATCGCTAATTTTTCTTCCTGCGAGAGCGCCGGATCCGCGATACTCACGGAACGGTCACTGAGCGCCATCGCCGCCGTGCGAAATCCCAGCTTCTTAAGCGTTTCCATACTGTTCTCCGCCCAGTCGCCCTTCGGAATGTACGTCCACGGCACCTGAAACACTGTTCCCATACTGACACGGCTTGCACGGCGGTACAGCGGGTCACTGCATCCCGGTGTCAGAAGCACCGCATCCATAAAGAGCGCCGCCGCTGACCGGAAAATCGCCCCCACATTCGTAGGATTTTCTACATTCTCAAGAATCGCGATCCGTCTGGCACCTGCACAGATTTCCTCGATCCCCGGCATTTTCTTCCGTTTCACCGCACACAGCATCCCGCGCGTCAGTTTAAAGCCGGTCAGGCGCGTCAGCACATCAAATGGTGCCGTAAACACAGGCACTCCCGCACACACCGGGCGTTCCAGAATCTCCCGCCCTTCTGTCTCGATATGGCGTTCTTCCATCAGAAAAGAAACCGGCTCATATCCCGCGTCGAGCGCCCGCCCGATGACCTTAGGGCTTTCCGCAATGAAAAGACCTTCCTTTGGTTCATTATAATGAAATAACTGCCCCTCGCTCAGCCGGGCGTAGATATCCAGCTCCGGCGCTTCCAGGGTTGTAATTGAAATATGATTCATTCTGCTTTTCACCTTTTTTAATATGGTTTTCATGTTCTATCGAGTATACCACATTTCTTACAAAAAGGAAGTGCCGATTATGGACGCTGACATGAAATCATTTCTCTATTCTGCCGCATTCTATCATCCTCTTTCCGATTCCGTTCCTATTTCCGTGTAAATCTATCTTCGGCAAAAGATTTTACTTTTTCATCCCTGTTTTCCATACCGCCTATCATAACGCTGAACCCCCGCTTTATGTCAATCATCTGGGCAAAGATTTCACACAAAGTTCAGAAATAAAAAATGGGTTCTGACACATCTATGTGGGACTTCCAAAACAAAAAAACCAGAACTGTCGACTAAATCAGCTACACAGTTCTGGTTTTTCTGTTACTTATAAGAACAAAAGACTATTGTCAGCCCTCTCCTAGCGCCCCGCACACTCCATAATAATCCTCTCACACATCTCATACCCCAGCACTGAACTGTTCAGCGACAGTGTATAATTACTTGCCATCCCCCACTTCTGATCCGTGTAAAAGCGATAATTGCTCATACGGCGCTTATCAATGTCTTCTGTCATTTTGATCGCTTCCTGTTCCGTAACATTGTATAAGCCGCAAATCCGCTTTACCTTCTCCGGCATATTTCCGTGTATAAATACGTTCAGGACGTCATCCCGATCTTTCAGAATAAAATCCGCATTTCTACCTATTATCACACACTCTTCTCTTTCCGCAATATCCAAAATGATCTTTCTCTGCGCTTCATAGATCATGTCTTCGACGGATCGTCCCATCTGGTCGCGCCCTGAAAACGCATAGGCAAATAACCCCTTCTTGGGTGACAATTCCGCATTCTCCTGGATATACTTCGGTGAAAATCCGGACTGCTCCGCAATCTGTCCGATCATCTCCTTATCGTAGTATTTCACACCCAGTTTCTGCGCCACTTCCATACCGATAAAACGTCCGCCGCTTCCAAACTCCCGGCTGATCGTAATAATTCTTTTTCCCATCATCCTATCCTCTCTCCTTACTCCAAATGTTCCACTTTATTCGTTCTGATTTTCTTCAAAAAACCATATCCCACCAGGCAGGCGGCGAGCTCTGTGATCGGAAACGCCCACCAGATAAGCGAAACACCTGCCTGACCGTTTCTCACAAAGATTGAAAAGATGCCTGCCAACGGCAGAATAATCACAAACTGTCTGAGCAGTGAAATCACCAGCGACTGGATGCCACTGTTAAGCGCCTGATAAATGCCCTGATATGCCACATTGATTCCGGCAAAAATAAAGCTGATGGAAATGATTCTCATTGCCCCGATAAAGTATTCTCTGGACGATCCGGCATTAAATAATCCGGCAAACACCCCTGGGAAAACCTCTGTGATTGCCATGCCCACAATCATCAGAACAACCGTATAGAACAGTCCATATTTGATTCCATCCAGAATCCGCCTTCTGCTATGCATTCCGTATGCAAATGCGATGATCGGTGTGATGGCGTCGCGCAGACCAAACGCAAGGAACAATACAAACTGCTGTACTTTGTAGAAGAGTCCATCCGCCGTCTGGGCGGAAGGATTGAATTTCAAAATCAGGTTCATCACATACACCATAATAGACATGAGCGCCTGCGCGATGATCGCCGGAAGTCCGATCGCGTAGATTTCCCTTATAATTCCGACATCCGGCTTCATATATGTGAAATCATGCTCAAACTCTTTGTTTAACTTCATATGAAAAACAAATAATAAAACCGCCGATATGACCTGCCCGATCACCGTTGCATAGGCAGCGCCCGCAACTCCCATCTCCGGGACAGGTCCAATTCCATAGATCATAATCGGGTCCAGAATGATATTTACCACTGCTCCCACAACCTGACCGATGGTCGAATAAAACGAACGCCCTGTTGCCTGCAATAATTTTTCAAACAAAGAGAAAAATACGATTCCAAACGAAATCACGCAGCAGATCCGAAGGTACTCCGTTCCCATCGAAATAACCTCCGGATCGACCGTCTGCGACGTGATATATGCGTTTACTCCAAAGAGTCCGAATAACAGACATACCACATAAATAATTACACCCAGAAACAGGCTGTTTCCGGCTGCCTTTGCAGCTTTTTTATTATTTCCCTGTCCCAGCATCCTCGCAAGAAGCGCATTCGTTCCCACGCCGGTTCCGATTCCCACTGCCACCATCAGCATCTGGATCGGGAACACCAGTGTCAGCGCATTCAGGGCGGCTTCGCTTCCTACCCTCATATTTCCCACAAAGGCGCTGTCCACAATATTGTAGACTGCCTGCAATGCCATCGATAAAATCATCGGTATGCCCATCTGGATCATGAGCTGATTTACCGGCATATCCTTCATCTTGTTGCTTTCTGCCATTTTAAATAAATCCTCCTTTTTTCCACATAAAAAAGTGTGCACCTATCTCATAAGCTGGACTTACGCTGATAGGCAACACACTTTTTAATGGCATTTTTATAAAATTTAATAAAAAATGCACCTTGGTACATTCTTTATGGAATAATAAAAAAAGAGTAGCAAAAACTGGATTTACGCTCGTTTGCTACTCGTTTCGGTATTATTATATTTCCTGTTTTAAAAAAAGTCAAACCAAAAAATCACCTGTCGGAAACAGGAATTCTGGTTATTGGTTCACGGGCAGACACTTTGGGAACCGGCACTCCCACTCTCCGCTTCAACGCCTCAATATACAGTCCCGCAAACCGTCCCGGTGTCACGCGATTGTGGGTAATATAACCGATCTCCATATAATCGTCCACATCAAGCGGAATCGCTACAATATTCGGTCCGTTCAGTTCCTCATTGATGACACCGCTGCAGATCGTATACCCATTCAGCCCGATCAGAAGATTAAACAGGGTCGCGCGGTCGGACACCAGGATGTCCTTGCGGCTGTCCAGCGTGCTGAGGATCTCCTCGGAGAAATAAAAGGAATTGTGCTCGCCCTGCTCATAGGACAGACGCGGATAAGGTTCCAAATCCGACAAGGTGATAGAACTGCGGCTTGCAAGCGGATTGGCCGCACCGATAAATACATGCGGTTTTGCCATAAAAAGCCGCGTAAATTTGAGGTCGTGTTCCCGCAGCGTCTTGCGGATCACCGTCTCGTTAAAACGGTTCAGATACAGCACGCCAACCTCGCTCCTAAGCTTCGCCACATCCTCAATCAGCTCATACGTCTGCGTCTCGCGGATACGGAAATCGTACTCTTCTCCGCCGTACTCGCGGATCAGATCGACAAACGCCTCAACGGCAAAGGAATAGTGCTGGGTGGAGACACAGAACTGGCGTTTCTGCGGCACAGCGCCAAAATAGCGCTCCTCGATCAGGTTTGCCTGCTCGATCACCTGTCTCGCATACCCCAGAAATTCTTCCCCATCCGGGGAAATCACCACGCCCTTGTTCGTGCGGGTAAACAGGGAAAATCCAATCTCATGCTCCAGTTCCTTGATCGCCGCCGTGAGGCTCGGCTGTGCAATATAAAGTTTTTTTGCCGCCCCGCTGATGGTTCCGGCTGCCGCCACCTCCACCACGTATTTTAACTGAAGTAATGTCATGCCCTGTTCTCCATTCTTACTGATTTTCTGTCATTTCTTTCTGAACCGCATCTGCCACAGAATCATATTTTTTTTCATTCACAGGCATAAAACAGACTCAAATCTGTCTCTGAAATACCTAGTTTACGAATTTTTCCGTCTCTTTCAGACGAACCAGCGCTCTCGCCATCGCCGCTCGGGTGCTGTAATACTCGGAAATGCTCTGTTTCTGGCGCAGCCGCTCTTTCGCACGCTCTAATGCCTCCTGCGCCCGGATCCGGTCGATCTCCTCCGGTTTCTCGATCGTATCTGCCAGCAACATAACACGGTTGTTGGCGATCTCACAGAAGCCCTGCCCGACGACTGCCGCCTCCCACGGACCGTCCTCTGTCGCCTGGAAACGCATTTCTCCCGCTTTGACTGCCACGATCTCGCTCTCATGGTGCGCCATGACAGCCATCTCACCGTCCACCGCCGGAAGGATCAGACAGTGGCAGACTCCCTCATAGAATGTCCGGTTGCTGGATATGATTTTTACATGAAAATCTGCCATCCGTTCCTACGCCTCCTGTTTCTCTAACGCCTTCGCCTTTGCCACTACATCCTCGATCGTTCCGACATTGAAGAATGCTGCCTCCGGGTACGCATCCATCTCACCATCCAGAATTGCCTTAAAGCCCTTGACGGTATCCTTTAACGGCACATACTTGCCCGGTACACCGGTAAAGTTCTCCGCCACGTGGAACGGCTGGGATAAGAAACGCTGTATCTTTCTTGCGCGGCCGACGGTCAGCTTATCTTCCTCAGACAACTCGTCCATACCCAGAATTGCAATGATATCCTGCAATTCCTTGTATTTCTGCAAAATCTCCTGCACCCGTCTGGCCGTCTCATAGTGTTCTTCTCCGACCACATCCGGTTCCAGAATACGGGACGAGGATTCCAGCGGATCGACCGCCGGGTAGATACCCTGTTCTACGATCTTTCTGGAAAGAACCGTAGTCGCATCCAGATGGGTAAAGGTAGTCGCCGGTGCCGGATCGGTTAAATCATCCGCCGGTACATAGACTGCCTGGATTGAAGTGACCGAACCATCTTTCGTCGAGGCAATCCGCTCCTGCAGCTCGCCCATCTCATTCGCTAACGTTGGCTGATAACCAACCGCCGACGGCATACGCCCAAGCAGCGCTGAAACCTCCGAACCTGCCTGTACATAACGGAAAATATTATCGATAAATAGTAACACATTCCGGTGCATTTTGTCACGGAAATATTCTGCCATCGTAAGCCCGGTCTCTGCAACTCTCATACGAGCTCCCGGCGGCTCGTTCATCTGTCCAAACACGAGCGCTGTCTTTTCCAGAACACCGGATGCCTTCATCTCACTCCAGAGGTCATTGCCCTCACGGGAACGCTCACCGACACCCGTAAAGATAGAATAACCGCCCTGCTCCATCGCAATATTCCGGATCAGCTCCTGAATCAGGACTGTTTTTCCGACGCCCGCGCCGCCAAACAGACCGACTTTTCCGCCCTTGGAATACGGCGCCAGAAGATCAATCACCTTGATGCCCGTCTCCAGAATCTCCGCGACCGGGCTCTGATCCTCAAATGGCGGCGGATCCCGGTGAATACACCAGTGCTCCTCACCATCCAGCTTTTGTCCTCCATCTACCGTCTCACCTAAAACATTAAACAAACGTCCAAGCGTCTTTTCGCCAACCGGAACGGAAATACCTTCTCCCGTCGGTGTTACCTTCATGTCACGGCTCAAGCCCTCGCTTGCCGACAGCATGATGCAGCGGACGATATTATTTCCCATGTGCTTGGCAGCTTCCATCACACACGTCTTTCCCTGATTTTCTACTGTGAGCGCGTCCCGGATCTCCGGAAGGGGACCGCTCTCAAATTTCACATCGACAACCGGACCGGAAACCTGGACAATCTTGCCTTCCGGCAGGCTGGTTTCGGTCTTTTTTGTCTTTGCCGCCTGTTCTCCCATCACACTCTCATCTCCTCTTCTCGTTCTCGTCTCTGTGCAGCCGCGCCGCCGCATACTTCGGTGATCTCCTGTGTGATCGCCGCCTGCCGCGCCCGGTTGTACATCGTATTCAAATCTTTTAAAAGTGCATCCGCATTATCCGTCGCCGCATCCATCGCCATCATACGGGCATTCTGTTCGCTGCAGAACGACTCAACCAGCGCGCCGTAGATAAATCCGGCTACATAGTTCGGAACGATCGCATTCATCGCTTCCTCCGGCGTTGGCCGGAGGGAAAACTCCTCCAGCCGCACATCGACCGGAATCGCCATCCCGTGCATATCCGGCTTGGTAATCGGAAGCACCCTTTTATCCTTCGCCACACTCTGCATCACATTTTCCATTCTTGTATACAGGACATGGATCTCATCCAAATCACCCGACAAATATCGTTCCAGAAGGATTCCAGCAATCCACCTTGCCCGGTTAAACGTCGGATCCTGCGCCGTATACTGGAAATTTTCTTCAATCGGGATGTGCTGGGAGGCAAAAAACTGCCGCCCCGTCTCACCGATGACAAACAGATGTACCTCGCGGGAAGGATCCTTTAAAAATGTATCCGCCATCTTCATGATGTTATGGTTATAAGCACCCGCCAGCCCTTTATCGCCGGAAATAACCAGCAGCCCCGTTTTCTTCGACTGGTGCCCTTCTTTTTCAAAATAGGGACTTTCCATGTTCGGCAGATGCCTCTGGATACGCCGGATGACATTTTGCAATGCATAGAAATACGGCTCCGTCTCTGCCAGTTCTTTTCTGGCTTTCTTTAATTTCGTCGAAGATATCAGGTACATCGCGTTCGTGATCTTGCGCGTATCCTGAATACTCCGGATCCGGTTCTGGATCTCTCTGAGTCCTGCCATCTTCCATCACCGCCTTACTGCTTATCCAGTTTTGCATCCGCTGTGGCTGCCTCCGGCGCATTTCCCTGTGCTTTCAGGAATTTTGCCTTGTACTCGCCCACCGCCTTCGCAATCTCGCGCTGGATATCCTCGCTGAGTGTCTTCGTCGTGCGGAGTGCATCGCCCACCTGCGGGTAGGAGCTTCTCATATATTCGTAAAGGCCGCCCTGGAATGTCTTCAGCTTTTCCTTCGGAATATCTACCAGCAGATGGCTCGTCGCCGCATACAGAATCACAACCTGTTCTTCCATCGAGAGCGGATGCTCAAGCGGCTGTTTTAACAGTTCCATCAGACCGCTGCCGTAGGTAAGCTGTGCCTTAGTCGCCGGATCCAGATCGGAGCTAAACTGTGTAAATACTTCCATCTCGCGGTACTGTGCCAGGTCGATACGTACGCTTCCGGCTGCCTTCTTCATCGCCTTGGTCTGCGCTGCGCCGCCGACACGCGATACCGAAAGCCCTACATTGACCGCCGGGCGCATGCCCTCGAAGAACAGCGAACTTTCCAGGAAAATCTGTCCATCTGTGATGGAAATAACGTTGGTCGGGATATACGCCGACACATCGCCCGCCTGTGTCTCGACAATCGGCAGCGCTGTGATTGAACCACCGCCCAGCTCATCCGAAAGCCGCGCCGAGCGCTCCAGCAGACGGGAATGCAGATAGAATACATCGCCCGGATAGGCCTCACGTCCCGGGGAACGTTCCATCAGAAGAGACAGTGCACGGTACGCAACCGCGTGTTTCGATAAATCGTCATAGACAATCAGAACATCTTTTCCCTGATGCATGAAATATTCTGCCAGCGCCGTTCCTGCATACGGCGCGATATACTGTAAGGACGCCGGATCACTCGCCGTCGCTGCCAGCACGATGCTGTACTCCATCGCCCCGTGTTTTTCCAGTGTATGAACCAGTCTCGATACCGTTGAAGCCTTCTGACCGATCGCCACATAGATGCAGATCACGTCTTTTCCCTTTTGGTTCAGCATCGTATCCACCGCTATCGAGGTCTTACCGGTCTGGCGGTCGCCGATGATCAGCTCACGCTGTCCGCGTCCGATCGGGAACATCGAATCGATCGAAAGGATACCTGTCTCCATCGGGGTATCAACTGACTGACGCTCGATAATACCCGGCGCCGGTGACTCCACCGGACGGTATCCGGCTGCCTCAATCTCCCCTTTATTGTCGATCGGATTGCCCAGCGCATCTACAACACGCCCTAAGAATCCCTCGCCAACCGGGATACCTGCCATCTTGCCGGTCCGCATCGCGCGGCTTCCTTCTCCGATGGTGTTCGCATGTCCAAATAGGATGCAGCCGATCTCCTTCGACCGGATATCCTGTACCATGCCTCTCACATCGCCGTCAAACGCCACAATCTCACCGTACATCGCATGGTCGATTCCATCCACATAGGCGATGCCGTCGCCCACCCGGCTGACCGTTCCGATCTCACGGACCGAAATGTCGATTCCATCCAGATTTCCTTTCAGAATCCCGATGATTCCCTTCTGTGTAAGGAAATCACCCGAATCCGGCTCTTTTGCCAGATTCTTTAATTTATCTGCCAGCGCCCGTTTTCTTCCCTCCGTGCTCCAGTCATATTCCTCACTTCCGACCCGGAGGATAAAACCACTTCCAAGCTCCGGCTTTTCTTCCTTCACAATCCGGAGTTCCCGTCCCGGATATTTCTCCGAGAGAAATTTCCGGATTCCGGCTGCCTGTTTTTCATCCGGCTCTTTGACATATTCCAGCACACAGCGCAGATATTTATCCGGCTTTTCAAACGCCTCCGCTTCCTTAATCAGATCCGGCATCATTTTCATTGTCTGATCCTGTGCCAGCACCTCGATGATTCCCCGGACTGCCAGCGGAAACAGGCTACGAACCAGATCTTCCCGCTTCTCACGGGTCAAATCCGGATTTTCAAGCTCTGCCGGAAGCTGCGGTGTCGCAGCCAGTATCTCAGCCGCATGCTGCAGATCATCGACAGAAATCTTCTGCCTCTTTATTTCTTGTAAATAGACATCAAGTTTCTTCATTCTCCGTCGTACCCGCTTTCTTCAAAAACTCATCATAAAGAGCGCTGTCATCCGACTTCTTGTTCATCGAACCAGCCGCCGCGTCCAGAACCAGCGACAAAATTTCATGCTTCGCCTGTTCGAGCATCTTATCCTTCTCCCGGCGTGCATCCTCGCCCGCCTTACGGATGACTTTATCTGCCTCTTTCTGGGCGTTTTCAATCAGCTGGCGTCCTTCCTCACGTGCACTCGCACGCGCCGCATCCAGCACCTTGTTTTTCTCTACTTCTATTTCATCCTGGCAGGCTGCGTATTTCTCTTTCTCCGCCTGCGCTTCTTCCTGCATCTTTTTTGCCTCATCATACTTTTCCTGAATGGCTGCACTCCGTTTATCGATCACTTTGTTGATCGGCTTAAAGAGGAAAATACGGATAATTGCATACCAGATTAAAAGGTTGATGATCGTAAAAACCAGGTTGATGTCCAACCGTAACATAGCCTTGCCCCACCTTTCGTTTTCTATCGTATCAGCTTAAAAGAATAATAATCAAAAGGGCAATAACGAAACCATAAATAGCAGTTGCCTCGGCAAGTGCCGCACCTAACAATAGAATCTTTGTGATTTTTCCCTCTGCCTCCGGCTGTCTTGCGACTGCCTCAGTCGCCTTAGATGTGGCGATTCCGATACCAATTCCGGCTCCTGCGCCTGCAAGAACTGCCAGACCTGCTCCAATTGCAATGATTGTACCCATAATAAAGTCTCCTTTTTGTAATTTTCTATTTCTCTTCTATTACTCGATTGATTCCTTGATAAAAAGCCCTGTCAGAAAGACAAATACATACGCCTGAATCAGACCGTCAAAGATATCAAAGTAAGCGCTGAACAATACCGGAAGCCCTACCGGAAGGATGTATTCAATCAATTTCATGATGACGAACGCGCCCAGCACGTTTCCGAACAGTCGCATACACAGCGACAACGGTTTGATAAATACCTCCATGATATTGATCGGTGTCACGATGGCGATCGGCTCTGTAAAGCTCTTTAACCATCCTTTTAAACCTTTGACCCGAATCCCTGCTGTCTCAATCAGCACAATACTCATCAGCGCCAGTGCTGCCGTGACGTTCAAATCCTTGGTTGGCGGCTTGAACCCCAGTATACCAAGCAGGTTCGCCACGCCCAGGTACATCAGCACGGATGTCAGATACGGCGCATAGCCTTTTCCTTCCTCTCCGAGGATTCCCTCGCCAATGCCCTGCAGCCACGTAACAGCGTTCTCCAGAAGGAGCTGTCCGCGTCCGGGATGTTCAACTTTCAGACCGTGCGTCACAATCAGTGAAACCACGAGCACCACTGCCATCATGATCCATGTAACCACAACGGATTCTGATATGCCGATCCCGCCAATTGTAAAGGCTGTCTCACAGTTCAATTCTTTGATCAGGGTCGCACCCAGATCTCCCATACTGTCACTTCCTCTCTCCGGGTTGTTCTCCCGCGGCTGCCTCGGCTATTTTTTTCATTTCCCGATGCCGCCACGTGTTCTAGTTACTGTTCACGCATACGTGCCCAGTAACGTTTTCTCCTGTGTCTCCACATTCTTCCCGTCTGTTCCCGATCTTACTCCCAGAAATACAAATGGTAAAATTATATTTTTTTCCTATATCCATAGATAAAATGAATGGTGATAGTTATTGGTAATCGTTATTGTGGCTGGACATTTCTGGAAAAATACGATAAAGTGTGACTATATTTGGTAAATACACGTACAGATATAAAATCAGATAAACACTGTTTCAATCAGGCAGAAACAGTCCGGCATACAGAAAGGATTTCAACTACATACATGGATATCAGTTTCGACTACTACAAGGTTTTCTATGAGGTGGCTCGATGCCAGAATATTACCCAGGCGGCTTTGAATCTCTGCCTCACGCAGCCAACCGTAACAAAATACATTCATAATTTAGAAGATATGCTTCAGTGCAAACTTTTCAACCGCTCCCAAAAAGGCGTGACCCTGACCGATGAAGGGCGGATCCTGTTCCGCCAGATCAACCGTCCCTGCCAGCAGATGGGACGAGCGGAAGAGCTTTTAAAAGAATACACGAACAGTCAGAGCGGCAAGGTTTCGATCGGTGCGAGCGAGCTGACAATGCGCTTCTTTCTGCTTCCTTATATTGAACAATTCCAGCAGCGTTTTCCGAATGTGACCGTGCAGATTCATTCCAACTCTGCGCCGATCACCGCTTCTTCCTTAAAGGCCGGGGAAAATGACTTTGCCGTCATCATTTCTCCGATCCACGAGATCATGAAGGATCTGGATCTGGTTCACGTGATGCCGGTTGCCGAGTTCCAGGACATCGTCATCGCCGGAAACCGTTTTTCCGAGCTGCAAAACCGCACACTCTCTCTCGAAGAGCTTTGTATGCACCCACTTGTCAGCATGGAGTCCGGCACAACGACGCGGCTTTTTTGGGACAATCTCTTTGAGGAACAGGGGCTGGATCTGCGCCCGAGCATCGAAGTTTCTTCCAACGACCTGATCGCCCCGACCGTCTCCCACAATCTGGGAATCGGCTTTGTTCCCTCGGAATTTGCCCGGAACTACCTGCTCAACTACCGCGTGTTCCAGCTTCACCTAAATATCCCTATCCCGAAGCGCCAGATCCTCGTCTTGCAAAACCCGATGCGCCCGCTGACGCCGGCGGCACAGACATTTCTGGATATGCTGAAACAGCCGGTGCAGGAAAGTATAGGGAATGAACAGCCGATCTTGTTACACCCATAGGGATTTTCACTAAAAATACCCTGTCGGTCGGATTTTAATGCTCCTGACAGGGTATTTTTGTTTGTAATCTACAAGCTTCTAACCTCTTCATATAAATGAAAGTGATTTTTTCTAAATTCCAGAAGCCCTTCCCGCTGCATTTTCCCCAGCTCTGCCGACAGCGCCGACCGGTCCACACCCAGATAGTCGGCGAGCTGCTGGCGATTGAATGGGATATCAAATCTCTCGCTCTCATTTTTTACCGCCTGATCGGAGAGGTACGACAGAAGCCGTCCCCGGATGGATTTCGACGATGTATTGAAGATCCGGCGGGACAGCTGCAAGTTTTTCTGCGCCGAGATTGCAAGCAGGTTGCGGATAAGCTGCGTGTGATGTCCGCAAGAATTGGGACACTGCGACAGCATTTTTCCAACATTTAAAAACAGCACTTCCGTCACCTCCGCTGCAAACACATCGACCAGCAGCTTTTCCCCCGGCACGCACGCATATGTCTCCGCAAAAATCTGTCCCGGTTCTACCCGGTCTAGAATGCTGCGGTTGCCCCACAGATCATCGTTGACAATCATCACACTTCCGTGCATCACCACACCCAGAGATGTGACCGTATTCCCCGCGCGATAAATCATTTCTTCTTTTTCATAACTGCGTTCCTCCGCCCCCAGACAGGACAGCATCTCCCCGATTCCAGATTCGCCCGCGCCTCGAAACAGGGGGCTGCGGCTTAGAAGCTGCATTTCGAAGGGAGTTAAATTCAGGCTGGCGCCCGTTTTATAGTTTGATGCCATATAGATGTTGACCTTTCTGTTTTAACTAAGTGTTCTTATTATATCAAATATTTTTATATTTTTCTGCAATCTGATTTCCCGTTCTTGCACATCCATGCAACTTCTGCGATAATAGAAACATTCCTATATCAAATGAAGCTTTAAACCAGAAGATTTATTGGACAGGATATTTACATAAAGAGGAGACTTTCAAATGATCGAGCCAAACCAGCTTCTTCAGACATATATCCGCCAGTATCAGGCGGCAAGCAAGAAAAAAAGAAAGACCAGTTCCCGCCCCCGCGATCTGAGCGAGCGGACCAACCGGCTGTTTAAAACTCTGAAACGCACCAAACCGACACAGGTCACCAGCCTCTCGCTGGAGGAATGGCACCGCCAGATCAAAAATCTGGCTTATTTTGCGTACCGTTCGCACAACGATGCTGTCACAAAGCTCATTGAAACCAGCCTGCTGCCACAGCTCATCCGCCTGGATGAGGCAATGTTTCTGCCCGCCCAGCGCGATGATATTTCCGTGGATTTTCTGAATTATCTGGAAACAGAATTGGATGGTCAGCTCTGCACGCAGACACTTCTGGAGCTTTACCAGATCTATAAGCGCTACGTCATCCAGTATAAAATTATGGATCTCGTCCCATCCCGCCCAGAGCTGGAATTTCCGGAGACTATGGCGATGAACCGCCGTTTCATTCTCCACATCGGACCGACCAACAGCGGCAAAACATTTCACGCGCTGGAACGCTTAAAAACAGCGAAAAAGGGCACTTACCTCGGTCCGCTGCGCCTTCTGGCGCTTGAGGTATATGAAAAAATGCACGACTACGGCGTTCCCAGCACCATGCTGACCGGTCAGGAGTGTATCGCCGACGATGACAGCCGGATCACAGCTTCGACGATCGAGATGGCAGATTTCTCCGAGGAATACGATATTGCCGTGATTGATGAGGCACAGCTGACCGCCGATCCAGACCGCGGGCATTGCTGGACGAAGGCGATTCTGGGACTGAAAGCTCACGAAATCCATGTCTGCATGAGTCCCGCCGCTGAATCTGCTGTCACACACTTGATCCATCTGTGCGGCGACAGCCTTGCCATATGCCGGTATCAGCGCAAAACTGCGCTCATCTGTGAGGACACGCCATTTTCCTTCCCGGAAAGTGTTCTTCCCGGCGATGCACTCGTCGTATTTTCCAAAAAATCTGTGCTGGATGTGGCGGGCCGTCTGGAAGAAGAAGGTATCAAGGCAAGTGTTATATACGGAAGCCTGCCGCCGGAGATCCGCCGCCGCCAGATGCAGCTTTTTACCAGCGGCAAAACCAAGGTGGTCGTCGCCACCGACGCGATCGGCATGGGACTCAACCTGCCTGTCCGGCGTATCGTATTTGTCCAGACCCAGAAATTTGACGGTACCACCCGGCGCGGTCTGACCGTACCGGAGGTCAAGCAGATCGCCGGGCGCGCCGGACGCTTCGGACTCTTTGACACCGGCTACGTCAACGCGATGGGGCAGGAATCCCTCGATTATATCCGGGAACAGCTTACTCAGGAGGAAGAACCAATCAAAAAAGTCAGCCTCGGTTTCCCACAGATTCTCCTCGATCTGGACGAGCCGCTGGACGTTATCATCAAAGTCTGGAAATCCGTTGAGCCGACGCCTCCGTTTGAAAAGGTCAGCGTCGATGAGATTTTAAGCCTTTATGCGCAGGCAGAACGCTACAGAGACGATATCTACGGATTCGATGACAAACGGATTCTCTACCGCATGATCAGCTGTCCGATCGATATCAAGGATCATCAGGTTGTCCTGCAATGGCTGCGCTACTGCAAGGATTACCCGGCGGACAAACGCCTGAAACACCCGGACAAAGGCGCCGGCTCCAAGCTGGGGCTGCAGAAATACGAAACATATTACCGCAAGCTCGACCTCTACTACCAGTTCTCCCACCGTTTTGACAAGATCATCGACGAGGACTGGCTCGAACAGGAACGCAGCCGCACTGAAGGCACGATCATGCAGTATTTGTCCAAGGGCAAAAAAAGCTATATCGCCCGCTGCCAGCGCTGCGGACGGATGCTGCCGGTTGGATATCCTTTTAAGATTTGTGAGCCGTGTTTTCATCACAGTTCCATTATCGATTAGCCCCTGATTTTACCGTTTTACGTTCCGGCTGTTCAACACCACCAATGCCGTAAAAGAATCTTTATTCTGAGGTGATGATATAATAACGGAAGATGCCATGACGACATAGGGGATACTGTTTCGGGGCAGCGCATGACGTGCTGCCTCTTTTTTCGAAATTTATGCTATAATACAGAAAGAGGGAATCAAATTTTAGGAACACAAGGAGAATTTCAATATGTATGATGTGTTAATTATCGGCGCCGGTCCCGGCGGTATCTTTTCTGCCTATGAGCTGATGGAACGTAAACCGGATTTAAAGATCGCTGTTTTTGAGGTAGGACATCCGCTGGAGCACCGTAAATGTCCCATTGATGGTGATAAAATCAAGTCCTGTATTCACTGCAAATGCTGCTCCATCATGAGTGGATTCGGCGGAGCCGGTGCATTTTCTGATGGAAAATACAACATTACCAATGATTTCGGCGGCACTCTCTATGAGTATATCGGAAAAAAGACAGCCATTGAACTGATGGAATATGTGGATGGAATCAACCTCCGTTTTGGCGGGGAGGGCACGAAGCTGTATTCCACTGCGGGAACAAAATTCAAGAAAACCTGTATGCAGCACGGCCTGCATCTTCTGGATGCTTCGGTCCGCCATCTGGGTACGGATATTAATTATATTGTTCTGGAGCACCTCTATGATCATCTGAAGAATAAGGTGGATTTCTATTTTGACTGTGCCATCGAAACCGTGGAGAAAACGGAGAAGGGTTACAAGGTTTACAGCGATGATACAACCTTTGAGGGTACGAAATGTATCATTTCCGCCGGCCGAAGCGGCAGTAAGTGGATGCAGAAGGTATGCAAGGACCTGGATATCCATACGAATTCCAACCGTGTCGACCTGGGGGTCCGGGTTGAACTGCCGGCTGAGATCTTTTCGGATCTTACAGATGAACTCTATGAGAGCAAGATCGTGTATCGTACGGAAAAATACGAGGATTACGTGCGCACCTTCTGTATGAATCCCAAGGGAGCTGTGGTAAATGAGAATACCAACGGCATCGTAACGGTAAATGGTCACAGCTACGAGGATCCTGCAAAGCAGACCCATAACACGAACTTTGCCCTTCTGGTAGCGAAACATTTTTCAGAGCCCTTCAAGAATTCCAATGAATATGGAGAGAGTATTGCAAAACTCAGCAACATGCTGGGCGGTGGTGTAATTGTGCAGCGTTTTGGAGACCTGATCCGCGGAAAAAGAAGCACGCAGCAGCGAATCAATGAATCTTTTACGGTTCCAACCCTCAATGCGGCTGCCGGTGATCTGAGCCTGGTTCTCCCAAAACGGATTCTGGACGGTATTATCGAGATGATTTATGCCCTGGATAAGGTGGCACCGGGTACGGCGAATGATGACACTCTTCTCTATGGAGTGGAGGTAAAATTCTACAACATGGAGGTGGAAGTGGATCACAACCTGATGACCTGTCATGATGGACTCTACGTCATCGGTGACGGCAGCGGTATTACCCATTCCCTTTCCCATGCATCTGCCAGCGGTGTCTATGTGGCACGGCAGATCGCGGAGGCAATTTAATAATAAACGGTCAGAAATGTCTATTAAAAATGGATAAGATGCAGCCCCTATCGTCTGCCATCTTATCCATCTCATTTCACTTCTTTCGCTTACCAACATCCCATTCAGATGCATTTTCCTTGATTCCCACTCAGATCCCCAACTTCCGAAACAACGCATACAATTCTTCTGCCTCGTCCATCGAAGGTTTCCATCCATATTGTTTTAAATCGACGCGGTCACCGTCCTCGGTGGAGTCCACCCGTATTCCATCCTGTTCCAGCAGTTTTTTCTGCTGTCCCGGATAGTCGAACGCCGCTGCGCCGCTTAGAAAGCCCTTGGAATTAATCACCCTGAATGCCGGGACATCGCCCAGACGGTTGGTGCGGAGCGCATATCCCACCTGACGGGAATGGCGCGGTGCACCGCACAGGAGCGCGATCTGACCGTAAGTCGTCACGCAGCCGTCCGGAATGCGCCTAAATACTTCTTCCATTCTCCGATAGATGTCCATCTCTGTCCTCTCCCGCCGCTCTGAATCCACCATTCCGCTTTATTTTCTCAGCACCTCGTCCGCATGGTCAAGTGCTGCCTCGATATTCGGGCAGAAATGATCGCGTCCGATCATATCCACAAATCCTGCCTTCTCCATCACGTGCATCGGCTGCTCGTTGACATGGGACAAAATCAATGTGACGCCGTTCTTCTGGCAGCGCTCATAGAGGGCAACCATCGAATTCATCGCTGTACTGTCAACTGCCGGAACAGCACGCATACGAAGAACCAGGCATTTCGTCTCCTCGCGGGTTTCAATCTGGTTGATGCGGTCTGCTGCACCGAAGAACAGTGGTCCTGTAATCTCATAAACAGCCAGTTCTCTCGGGATCTCCCGCAGACGTGCCTGTTCTTTCATGGCTGCTTCTTCATCTTCTGCAGCTGCCGCTAAGAGCTGTGCCTCTTCCACTGAAAGCTCTTTTCCGGCTTTTTTCGCTTTTCTTACTTCCTGCTCTTTGCGCTTCTGCTCCTCTACTTCTTCGACATAGAGCCAGCTTCTGACGCCCGTCTCATCGCTCATCCGCTTCATAAACAGCAGGCAGGATAACAGCATACCGATCTCGATCGCTACAACCAGATCGAAGATAACGGTTAAGAAGAAGGTCAGCACCAGAACCGCAATATCACTCTTCGGAGCCGTCTTGGTCAGACGGACGAAGGTTCTCCACTGACACATATTGTAGGCAACCATAAACAGGATTGCCGCGATGGTCGGCATCGGGATCCAGCTTGCACACGGCATCAGAACTACCAGAATCAGAAGCAGGACAACCGCATGAACCATGCCTGCAACCGGGGTACGGCCGCCATTTTTGACATTGGCTGCGGTACGCGCGATCGCGCCCGTCGCCGGAATACCGCCAAACAGGGCGGAAATAATATTACCCGCGCCCTGTGCCACCAGCTCCGTGTTGGAACGGTGTTTTCCGCCGATCATGCCGTCCGCTACCACGCAGGAAAGCAGAGACTCAATCGCCGCCAGAACTGCAATCGTAAACGCATCCGACAGGGAACCCTGAATCACATCGTAGCTAAACACCGGCAGACGGAACGCCGGAAGCTTGTTGCTGACCGTGTAAAGGTCGCCGATCGTATTCACATGCAGCGGCAGGAATTTTACCATTAAAATACCTGCAATAACCGCTACCAGCGATCCCGGAATTTTTTCCGTGATCATCGGCATCACAATCAGAATCGCCAGACACACCACGCCGACGATGATCGCGTGCAGGTTGACACTTCCGAATCCAGCTGCGAACGCTTTCAGCTTCTGCATCGTCTCGATCGTCTCCATGCCTGCCGGATAGGTTACGCCAAAGAAATCCTTCAACTGACCGATAACGATCGTCACCGCGATACCGGAAGTAAAGCCGGTCGTGATTGTAAACGGAATAAACTTAATCAGTGAACCAAAATGGCAGAATCCCATGATAACCAGGATGATACCTGCCATGATCGTCGCAACTGCCAGCCCTTCCACGCCGCTCTTCGCCACGATACCTGCCACGATCGTTGCAAATGCCGCCGTTGGACCTGCAATCTGTACCTGGCTGCCCCCTAAAAATGAAATCACAAATCCGGCTGCAATCGCCGTGTAGATACCCTGTTCCGGACCTACCCCCGAAGCCAGCGCCAGCGCGATCGAAAGCGGCAGCGCGATGATCGCTACGATGATACCCGCTACCACATCTGACATCAGCTGTGCGCCGGAATACTTCTTCAATGTTGTAAACAACATTGGACGTATTTTTTCCATACCTCAAACTCTCCCTTTTTCTTCCCAATTTAAATAAAAAGTAATTGCCAGCCCTAAAAAGGACCGACAATTACCTATTATACAGCAAAATAAGGGTGTGTCCAGTTTTTTCGAAGTTTTAACACAGGAATGCTTCCGACTTGTTACTGGGCACGTATGCGTAAACAGTAACGCAGACTTCTAGATAAGCAGTTGTTAAATTTCTTGGTTGTGATTTTTTTGTCAAAATGACGGATTTGTAAAATTTCTGTCACAAACTTCCGGCTATTTTTTCGATTGACTTTCCTTTAAAAAAGTCTATAATTCGTACTTGTAAAAAGCATTGAGCAGGACACGATTTCCAATTCTCCACGTTTTCAGAGAGCTGCCGGGCGATGAAAGACAGTAACGCCGATGGAAATTATCCCCTGTGAGCTGATCGGACAAACGCATGCAGGATACCAGTAGTCCGGTCCGGATTCCTACCGTTAAAGAGGAACATATTCAGAATGATGGATATGGCTGAGAGATCGGCTTTACAGCCGGTAAAAGAAGTGGTACCGCGGATGCTTATGCCTCCGTCTTCTTGAACTTTTAAAAGTTTCAGGAGGACGGAGGCTTTTTTGTTTCCCCGCTCCCGAAACTCCGGCAAACTGCCGGGACACTAAAAACCATTTGACCTATGGGAATGGAGGTATCTTTATGAACACATTAGTTATCGTAGTTATCGCAGCCTGTTGTCTGGCGGCTGGTTATCTGCTCTACGGCAGATGGCTCGCCCATAAATGGGGCATTGATCCAAACGCCAAAACACCGGCTGTCACAAAAGAAGATGGTCAGGACTATGTTCCGACCGATGGCTGGGTTGTATTTGCCCACCAGTTTTCATCCATCGCCGGTGCCGGTCCTGTCACCGGTGCTATTCAGGCGGCTGTCTTTGGATGGGTTCCGGTCTTTCTCTGGATCATCCTCGGCGGCATCTTCTTCGGCGCTGTTACCGATTTTGGTGCCCTGTACGCCAGCGTTAAAAATGAAGGCAAATCGATGGGACTTCTGATTGAACAGTACATCGGCAAAACCGGTAAAAAACTGTTCCTTCTGTTCTGCTGGCTCTTTACTTTAATTGTAACCGCCGCTTTTGCCGACATGGTTGCCGGTACATTCAATGCATATGAGACGGTAGACGGCGTGACCAGCTTATCCGCCGCCGCAACTGTCAACGGCGCAGCCGGAAGCATTTCCCTTCTGTTCATTGCCTTTGCCGTTGTATTTGGACTGATTCAGAAAAAGGCTCAGTTCCATGGCTGGAAACAGACCTTGCTCGGACTTGTCTGCACGGTAGCTGCTTTCGTCATCGGCATGAACTGCCCGCTCATTACCACCAAGGCGAACTGGTCCTACATGGTATTCGCTTACATTTTCCTCGCAGCCGTTCTTCCGATGTGGCTTTTGATGGAACCGCGTGACCTGATGACAACCTTTATGTTTGCCGGTATGATTATCGGTGCCGTCGTTGGACTGCTTGTCGCACATCCGGCAATGAACCTGGCGCCTTACACTGGTTTCCACAATGAGAAATCCGGTGACCTGTTCCCGATTTTGTTTGTAACCGTTGCCTGCGGCGCCGTATCCGGTTTCCACAGCCTGGTTTCCTCGGGTACTTCCTCCAAGGCAATCACCAATGAAAAGGATATGCCGAAAGTTGGCTTCGGCGCTATGCTTTTGGAAAGTTTACTGGCTGTCCTAGCTCTGTGCGTTGCCGGTGCTGCCGCTTCCGCTGATGGCACGCCTGCAACCGGTACTCCGTTTGCTATCTTCTCCTCCGGTGTTGCCGGATTCCTGGAGATGTTCGGCATCCCGGTTTACGCTGCCCAGTGCTTTATGACGATGTGCGTCTCCGCACTTGCCCTGACAAGCCTGGATTCCGTTGCACGTATCGGACGTATGTCCTTCCAGGAGCTGTTCAGTGTCGATGACATGGAACACGCCGAAGGATGGAGAAAACTTCTCTGCAACAAATATTTTGCAACTGTTATCACCTTGGTATGCGGCTACATTTTAACCCAGATTGGCTACTCCAACATCTGGCCGCTGTTTGGCAGCGCCAACCAGCTGTTAAGCGCTCTGGTTCTCATCACCCTGTGCGTCTTCTTACGCGTCACCGGCCGCGAAAACCGCACGCTGCTGGTTCCGCTGGTTGTTATGCTGTGCGTTACCTTCACCGCACTCGTTGAGCGCTGCATCGCACTGGTAAAGGCTTACAATGCCGGAACCGCTGTCTTTATGGTAGAAGGACTGCAGCTTATCATCGCGGTTCTGCTGATGGTTCTGGGTGTCATTATTGTGGTTCATTCCGGTAAAGTACTGTTTTCGAAATCGACTGCTTCGAAGACAGAAAACGATAAAAGATCTGAAATGAATAAACCGGCGCATTGCTAATGATTTCATCAAAATCAATTATAACCCGACTATAGGTGCCAAAAAGGGAGTCTCTTGCTCACGAAAAGAGACTCCCTTTTTTGGTATTTTTTAATTCTATTGATAACCACTCTGCCACTATATGATGCCAACTCTTCACTTCTGAATCTTTCTCACCGCGAATAATTGGCACTTTTGTTACTGTTCACGCATACGTGCCCAGTAACGCACTTTTTTCTATTCTTTCATCTTTTCTCAAATTTCTCTGGTATTTCCCCTGCATTTCGTCTATAATAGGAAGCAAATTTTTCAACCGAGCACAACGCTGACAGGCGTTGTATCAGACAGGAGGAGACATGGATATTGTATGTTTAGATCTAGAAGGTGTATTAGTGCCGGAAATCTGGATCGCATTTGCTGAAGAAACCGGAATCCCGGAGTTAAAACGCACCACCCGCGATGAGCCGGATTATAACAAACTGATGAATTACCGTTTAAACATCCTGCGCGAGCACGGACTGGGACTCAAGGAAATTCAGGAAACGATCTCTAAAATTGATCCGCTTCCGGGCGCAAGGGAGTTTTTAGATAAATTAAAAGAAATCACTCAGGTAATCATCATCAGCGATACCTTCTCCCAGTTTGCCGGACCTCTGATGAAGAAACTTGGCTATCCGACCATCTTCTGCAACTCTCTGGTTGTCAGCGAAAATGGTGAGATTACCGATTTTAAGATGCGCTGTGAGAAATCCAAATATACAACCGTCAAAGCACTCCAGTCCTGCGGCTTCGAGACGATCGCCAGCGGCGACAGCCACAACGACCTCGCCATGATTGAGGCAAGCAAGGCGGGCTTCCTCTTCCGCACGACGGAGGAGATCAAGGCAGAATATCCGCAGATTCCGGCTTATGAGACGTATGATGAGCTGTTAGAAGCGATTAAAAAGGTATTAGCGTAAACATTCCGTATTTTCATAATTGCATATGCAATCGTAAAAGCAGCCCTCGGAATCCACACTCCGGGAGCTGCTTTTCAATCGTTTATCCTCTCAAATGTTCACTGATTATTTTTCAATAAATAACTGTTTTACATCAAATGCCTCGTCGATCATGCCGGATTCATACATGAAATCAGCGGTCTTCTGGAAGCCTTCTTTGTCATCATCTGTGATCTCGGTAGAGAAATCATAGAGATCGTACATGCTTTTGACTGCATCGGTGTCCAGATCCAGCTCATCGGCTACGATCTGCATCGTCTCATCCGGTTTTTCTTCCATGAAATCAGCAATCTCGGTCTGTGCTTCTTCCAGCTTCTCGATGATCTCCGGGTGCTCGTCATAGAATTTCTGTGTCACTGCCACTGCAATGATCGCCTTAATCAGACCTTCGCCGTCGGCTACCAGGTGGTAACCCTGCTGCCCTGCATTGTAAGCAGTTGCGCCAGCAACCAGAGCCACGTCTACACTGCCGCCGTCCAGACCTGCTTTTGCATCCGGGATCGACATATTGACATAGTTGACGTCGTCGATCGTCATGCCAGCCGTTGCCAGATAGGAAACGAGAAGCTCATGCAGGTTGGTTCCGGTCGGTCCTGCGATTGTCTTTCCTCTCAGACTTTCCGGCGTCGTCAGGGACTCATCCTTAGAATACATACAGAATGCCTTCGGAGAACGGCTGTACATATTTAATACCTTGATATCCGCTCCATTTGCTGCAGACAGAATCACCGAAGTACCGCCAACCGCATACAAAACCTGCACATCGCCGGAAGCCAGCGCCTGTGTCTGATCTGCCCCGGAGGTCAGCTCCGCATAATCAACCTCAATCCCCATATCGCCAAATGTTTTTTCAAAAATACCCTGATTTTTCTCGATGATCGTCGGCACATTGAGCGGAGAAGTTACATACGTAAAGGTCAGCTTATCCAGATCAGATTCTTTCGCTGTCTCCTCCTCGGCTGCCGCCTCCTCTGCGCTGGTTTCTGCCTCTGCCTGCGTGCTCTCAGCCGCATCTTTTGTACCGGAGCAGCCTGCCAGGGAAGCTGCGGTAAGGCAGAGTGCCATTCCCATTGCCATCCATCGTTTCATCATAATCGTTCCTCCTCTAAATAAAATGTAAATTATTTATAATATCCCTTTTCAGGGTTATCATCTCATCCTCCAAAAGATTCCTCTCTTCCTGCGGCGCCTTGACCTCATAGAGCGCCTTGACCATGCCCTTTTCAATGACCGCAATCTGGCTTCCCAGAATCAGTGCCTCATCGATGCTATGCGTCACAAACAGAATGCTCGCACTGCGCTCCTGCTGGACGCGCAGAAGCTCTTTCTGCATCTGTTCCCTTGTAAAATAGTCAAGCGCGGCAAACGGCTCATCCATCATGATAAAGGTCGGCTCATACGCCAGCGCCCGCGCGATCGCCGCCCGCTGCTGCATTCCGCCGGAGAGCTGTGCCGGATATGCTTTTTCAAATCCAGATAATCCGACCGTGCGGATAACCGCCTCTATTTTCCCCGGATCTGTCTCCTTTTTTGAAAGCCCGAACACCACATTTTCCCAGACGGTCAACCACGGCATGAGGCGCGGTTCCTGAAAGACAAATGCCGTCTTGTGGGCGCTCTCCCAGCGGATCTCTCCGCTGTCCGCCGTCTCCAGTCCTCCGGTCAGCCGCAGAAGCGTCGTTTTCCCGCATCCGCTCTGCCCCAGAATCACGGTGATTCTCCCCGCCGGAAGCGACAGGTTGATCCCGTTTAAAACGGGAATCTCCCGGTTATCCACCCGGTATGTTTTATGAATATCAATCAGTTCAATTCCAGCCATTTTCCCCGGATCCTTTCAGCACAAATCCTATCATCCATCCAAACAGGCGGTCCGTCACATATCCGACTGCCCCGATCGCCAGAATCCCCACGATCACCTTGTCGGTCCGCGACATCTGCTGTGCAAATAAAATCATATGTCCAAGCCCGGTGGACGCCGCCACCATCTCCGCACCGATAATGGCGCGCCAGCTATAGCCAAGCCCGATCCGCATTCCGACCAGAATATCTGCCATCGCATAGGGCAGAATGATGCGGAAAAATTTGCGGCGCTTCGAATAGCCGAACATATCGCCCACTTCCAGAAGTTTCGAATCGCACCCGGTAAATCCCTTCACGATATTTAAGTACATCGGGAAAAAGGACGCCAGCACAATAATCACCGTCTTCGTCGTCTCTCCGATTCCGCACCAGAGAATCAGCAGCGGAATCATGCTGAGCGGCGGGACATTGCGGAAAAACTGCACAATATACTCATAGTAAACGCTGCTGCCCGGAAACAGCGCCCTAAACATTCCCAGCACAAAGGCAAACAGGAACGCAATCGCAAATCCCTTCATGACACGCAGGAAACTGATTGAAATATCCCGCCACAGTTCCCCGGTTTTCACCATTTTTAAAAAGCTCGTCCACACCCGCGCCGGGGACGGTAGCACATACGCACTGACAACCTCCATGCGGCAGACCAAATACCAGATCAGAAATACCGCTCCGATTCCCAGCGCCGGACCGAAGTATTTCTGCCAATTATCCTTGAATTTCTTCGTTTCTTTCATTCTTCCCATTCTTTTGCCGCAATTCATGCATTTTCCGCTTCCTCAAGCGTTTTCCATGAACCGCAGATTTCTCTCACTCTGTCTGCACGCCATCCCCGTGATGGCATCCATCCTTACAATACAAAAGTTCCAGCAGATCCGCCTGCTTCCAGCTTCCGCTCTCCACATATGCCCGGATTTTCTCCGGACTGCTGACACTCTCTACCTTCGCCGCCTGTCCATCTTTCCGGCAGATTCCCGCAAAATACCCCGGCGGAATCGGGCTGTCTTCGATCGCCCGGACGCGCACCTCACCGCCCGCCAGACGATTCCATGCGATAAACCGCGTATTCTCAAGTCCCAGCGAATTTCCAAGCACCGCAAGACTCTGGCATGGCGTCGTGATGATCTTCTCCCCATCCGCCAGATCCGGACGCGTGCTTAATTCCCGCGCACAGTGAAGTAAAATCGGCTCGATCGGGGCAACTTTCAGGTTTTCAATTCCAGATTCGTTTTCCGGCTCCTTCTGTATCTCTTCAAGCAGCCGAACCGCCTCCGGACAGCGCGCATCCGCAAGCGTCACGCCCGCCCGCAGACTAGCTTCATATCTTTCCCGGACGATCCGTCCCCAATCGCCCCGGCACTCGACCCGCGTCAGACCATGCCGTTCTAAAAAACGCTTCAGCGAATCTTCCTCACACATCCCGGCAGAAACCGGATTTATCCACAAATACTGCATTGTTTCTCCACTCTATCCAATCAGGCTGCCTAGCTTTCACACCTATGCACCTAGTTTACTTCGTTTTCACGTTCCCTGCAAGTTAGTTTTTTCTAACTTGCTTATCATAGCAAAAAATCAATATATTGTCCAGTTTTGATTGTAAACTTTCACAATTTTATAAGTTGACACTAGCCGGTAAAAATGATAAAATCGGTTTTAATGATTCCTATTTTCATACATCTTTAATAGGTTTATTCCGAACGGATTCCTGTTTTTTTTGAATCCTACAAAAAATTTTTGATTGGAAAATGATGGAATTTAGTTACTTCTGTTTACTGCTGGCATACCATATGCTGCATAACTTTAAAAATTTATATACATTGATTACATAATTCACAAAGGAGATTTTTCTATGAGTACAGCTACTTCTACCCAGACCTCTTCCACCGAATGTCCTTCTACCGAATCCAGCACTACCGCCGCTGATCCAGTTCTGACCCGCGAAGAGGCGATCGCGATCCTAGCGGGTCCGGACAGCGAACTGCCGGAACTTTTAAAACGCGCCGGTGCGCTACGCAGCGGGACGCGAGGTCTATGAAAAAAGGTTTTAACCAGTTCACATATTTACCGTGAAAACCAGCTAAAACCATTTTTCATTACAGCATATTAATAAACCCGGTCGATACCAGGAAAAGAACCAGCATGACAGCCGGCACAATATACCGGATCAAGAAGCTGTACATACCTGCTCTTGAAAAATGTTCCCCATTTTTCTCGACTTCTTCCACGATCCACTTCGGTCCGACCACCCATCCGATCAGGATGCTGGTTAAGAAGGAAATGATCGGCATAAGGAAGCTGTTGCTGATATAATCCATCACATCAAGCAGCTGTCCGGTGGAACCGTTCGGCAGCTTCAACTCAAAATACAGAACATTGTAGCCCAGACAAATGAGAACCGCCGTGATCAGGGAATAGATTCCGACCATCACACACATCTGTTTTCTCGTCTTTCCAAACACTTCCATGCAGTTGGCAACCAGCGTTTCCATGACAGAAACGCAGGATGTCAGCGCCGCAAAGCCAAGCATCAGGAAAAATGCAAGTCCCACGATATGACCGGCACCGCCCATCGCCTGAAATACCTCTGGAAGCGAAATAAAGGTCAGACTCGGACCGGACGCCATGCCGTCGCGTCCTAAAAATACAAAGACCGCCGGAATAATCATCATACCGGACAGAAGCGCCACACCTGTATCAAAAAATTCAATCTGGTTGGTCGCCTTGTTCAAATCGATCTCATCTTTGACATAAGAACCATATGTTACCATAATTCCCATCGACACACTCAGTGAGAAAAAGAGCTGGCTCATCGCATCCAGCAGTACTTCCAGAAATCCTTTTACCGTCAGTCCCGTAAAATCCGGGCGCACGTAGACGAGGAATCCCTGTATTCCCGTCCGGACCGTCCCATCCGCGTCCGTGTAGGAAAGCGTCAGTGAAAAAATCGCGATTCCGATGACTAACAGGATCAGTCCCGGCATGATAAAACAGGAAAATTTCTCAATTCCCTTCTCCACACCTCTGTATACAATCCAGATTGTGAGCGCCAGAAAGATTCCCGTGAAAATCAGCGGCGCATTCTTTTCCGTGATAAACGATGTAAAATATCCGTCCTCCGCCACATCCCTGCCGGATGTCTTCAAATACTCAAAGAAATATTTCGTGATCCATCCGCCGATGACCGAATAATACGTCATAATTAACATCGGAACCAGAAACGTCA
Organism: Clostridium sp. AF02-29; assembly: GCF_934835585.1. Classification (NCBI taxonomy): domain Bacteria; kingdom Bacillati; phylum Bacillota; class Clostridia; order Eubacteriales; family Clostridiaceae; genus Clostridium; species Clostridium sp. AF02-29. The sequence continues at coordinate 84,855 of NZ_CAKVZK010000004.1, forward strand.
GATATCCGACAAACTTCCACTTCGGATGCAGCGTTCCAAACGCCCGCAGCGCATTCTCCTTCGTTCTTCTGCCGATCGCCACATCCGTCGTCAGAAGCACAAATCCAAATGTCGCCACCAGCACCAGATACACCAGCAGGAACAGTCCGCCTCCGTCTTTCGCACATAAATACGGGAAACGCCAGATATTTCCCACACCGACGGCACTTCCGGCTGCTGCCAGCACAAAGCCCAGCGAACCGCTGAAGCTGTTTTTCTTTTTTGCCATTTACTTATAACCCCCGTGATTGTAACTTTTATGTCCGTCTCCCGCGGACATAGACAGCTTCTATTCTACCTGTTTTTATTAGAATTACAAGTATCTGCCGGCAATTTTCTCCTCAAATTTCTCCCCCTCCCGCTTTTCTTCCCAGCCGCCCCATCGTTACTGTTCACGCATACGTGTCCAGTAACGGATTTTGCCGTGGCTTCGCATTTAATTTATTCCCCCCTTCATCTCTACTTGCCTGCCTTATCATCTTCTGCTAAAATTAAAAAGATAAAAACAGAAATTTTCCCATGGAATGAGGCATATATACAATGAACAACAATCAAACATTCCCGCGTCTTTGCCGGGTTTTAGAAATATACGAAGCCGATTTTGGCTGTGAAGAACGCCCGGACGGACAGGAAACGATGGTCTGTGTCCGTCTGCTGGACACAACTGAAAATGCAAACCTCTCAGAGCATCCAGAATACACGATACGCATCGCGGATCAGGCACTCTATGATGCCGGAATCGATGAGGGCGATCGCGTCTGGTTTGACCCGGAATCCGGGCAGATTGAGAAAGCGGCTGAATCACACTAAAGTATAAAGAGTTACAAAGGAATATCAAAATGGAACCATTTTACTATAATCACATGAACAAGAACCAGCAAGCCGTCTACCGCGCCATGCAGCAGGGGCTTACCAATCTCTCCGACGAATTTCAGATTCCGCGCCTGGAGGGAAAGGATTTAAGCAATGTATTTTTTGAACTGCGGCTCGATCACCCGGAGATTTTCTGGGCTTCCGGCTTTAAATATAAGTATTACCCTGATTCCCCGAACCTGATCCTGATACCGGAATACCTCTTTGACAAGGGCAAGATCCGCGAACATCAGAAAGCGATGGGCGCCCGCGTCGAAAAACTTGCCCGCCCGGCAATGAAGCTGACTGAACTGGAAAAAGAACGCTATATCCACGATTTTATCTGCGAACACGTTCACTATGACAAATTAAAAAAGCCCTACTCCCATGAGATCATCGGACCTCTGGGACAGGGCGTCGGCGTCTGCGAGGGCATCGCCAAATCGGTCAAAATTCTTTGTGATACGCTCGGCATCTGGTGCATGATCGCGCTCTGCGGCAATAACCCTGAAAAGGGCATCAAATACCGCCATACCTGGAACATCGTCAAGATCGGAAAAACGTACTACCATCTGGATGCTACCTTCGACAACAGTCTCGGCAAATGCAGCCAGACCGGAGAGGAGATCCGCTACGATTATTTCAATCTGGATGATAAAGCCATCTTCCGGGATCACGAACCTCTTATCGCACCGGCTCCCGCCTGCACGGACAGCGATCATTTCTACTACAAAGAAAAGAAGCTTTCCTTTACCAAACAGGAGGATGTTTACAAGCGCTCCTTACAGGCGGCCAAAAAAGGAAAAACACTGACGTTTCACTGGCGCGGCGGCTATCTGACAAAGGAAGTTCTGCGTGAACTGCTCGACCTAATCGAAAAAGCCGGAAAAGAACGACAGAAAACAGCTCTCATTAAGCTTAACTGGCCCCAGGCTGTCCTGCGCGTCCGCTACACCGATGAACCGATCCAGCCGGTTGTCACCATGGAGGAAGCAAATGAAGGGGAAGAAACCCCGGAAGGCACAGCGTCTTTATAGTTCGCTGTGCTTTTCCGCGGAGCATTTTTTGTGTCATAGGACGAAGTTTCCTATGACATGAAGATTCTAACAATCATAGGGATCATCTTCCAAAACCAGATCCTGATTTTTATCAAAGCTACCTGCCAAAGGAGCTTATCCAGAAAGCTTTACGTTATTTTTTTACTATACGTCAATGATTAGGATGAAATTTCTTAGAATTTTTCTCAAAGGAACTATTGCTATAGTCTCTCTTTTACTTCCATAACTGGGCACACACCAACTCCAGTACACTTCCCGCGATACATCTCGCCTTGTCCGAGATCAGAAAACAGTTGGAAAGTTCCTCTTTTCTCGGATCGACATCTGCTACCTTGAAATGTTCCGTCACCAGATAACCATCCCGCAAAAGACCTCGCAGAATGCCCGTGATCTGTGTCTGAACCAGAAGTTTCGTTCCGTCCTCCTGCCAAATCTCCGCGATCGTGTCCCCGGCTTCGACGATATCACCGATCACACGCACATTTTTGAAAATACCCGCTGCCTGCGCGTGAATCACCCGCTCTGCACCGTATCCACCGATCACGCCCGGAATCCCCGTATTCGGGATTGCCGCACCCTCGCGGATAATTCGCCCCAGCCGGTGACCGCGCTTTGTCTCCACCACAACATCCACATCCTCACCTGCCGTAAAGCCCGGACCAAGTGCAATCGTGAGCGGTGCCATATCCCGGCGGGTTCCAAGATTTCGCTTTGCCAAAATCGCATCGATCACAACAGCCGGTTTCAGCGCTCCAATCGACACACCTTTCGGATCAATCAAAATCGGCACGCTATTTTCCTGCCAGACCGCTTCTGCCTCCTCATATCGATCAATCCGGACAGCACGAAGCCCCTCGACCTCAGTTGTTTTTGTATAAACCGCCTCACACAGAGCTACCTGTCGCCGGATCGCCGCCGGATTTTCAATCTCCAGCACCAGCACCCGAAGCCCTGCCGCCCAGAGCCGATGAATCGTCCCAGTTGCCAGGTCACCGCCGCCGCGCACAATAATTAAATCATCTCGTTTCATGAGGATGCCTTCTCCTATCTCACTTTTGTTACTATTATTTCCATTACCTGTTTATGCAGCTTCTTCTTCAAATAATTCTTTTGATTGTGTTTTCTGCTTTTAGAGTAATTCTTTTTACTGCCACACACACGACACCTTATCATAAACAGAAGTATCTATCCGTCCGCTCCACTGCTCCCACTCTTCCGGACGCATCCGCCACGCAAGACCACAGCCGGCAGAAATCTCCCTCGGAAGTGGAATTAAACGTCCCGGAATGCCCATTTCCATACATCGTTTTTCCCATTCCATCGCCGCCACAGTTGTCTGAAAGGACAGTACGATAAATGGATTTTTTTCTCTCATACTACCAATTTCTCCCCTACGCTTCCTCTGCCAGCGCCCGAACTGCTTCTGCTGCCCTCTCAATCTCCTCTTCCGTATTAAAATGCGAAAAACTGAACCGCACCACTCCCTGACCGACCGTTCCAAGCGCCCGGTGCATGAGCGGCGCACAGTGTGCCCCCGCGCGGACGCAGATGCCGTATTCTTCCCAGAGTGCATCCGCCACACGTGCCGAATCTTCCCCAGCAAGGTTGAGGGAGACGATCGGCGCATGACATTTTGTCGCCGGATCTCCATACACAATGATGCCCGGAATTTCCTTCACCTGTTCGTAAAAACGGCGTGTTAAATCCCGCTCCCGTTTCTGCAATTTCTCGATCCCCTGATCCATCCGGTAACGGATGCCTGCTGCCAGCCCCGCCAGACCATGGACATTGAGCGTCCCGGCTTCGAGTACCGTTGGCATTTCCTTCGGATGGTGTTCATCATAACTGTGAATGCCGCTGCCGCCAACCAGAAGCGGTTCCACCGAAAGTCCCGGCTTCACATACAGCCCGCCGGTTCCCTGTGGTCCCAGAAGCGCCTTATGCCCGGTAAAACAGAGCACGTCGATTCCGAGCTTCTGCACGGAAAACAGTTCTTCCCCTGCAGTCTGCGACGCATCCACAATCAGAAGCAGTCCATTCCGTTTAACAAACGAAGAAATATAGGAAAGATCCGTCACATTTCCTGTCACGTTGGACGCGCCGGTAATTACCACCGCACGCGTCTCCGGGCGCAGAAATGCTTCCAACTCTTCATATTTTAGATTTCCACGCGCATCCACACCCACAAAACTAAGCGTCGCTCCCTGATCACGCAGACGGTAAAGAGGGCGCAGCACCGAATTATGCTCACAGACCGTCGTGATCACGTGATCGCCCGGACGGATCAGCCCGGAAATGGCTATGTTCAGCGCCTCCGTTGCGTTTGCCGTAAAGGCAATCCGCGACGCATCTTCCGCATCGAACAATTCTGCCGCTGCCGCACGTGCCCCGTACACCAGTCTTGAAGCATGTAAGGTTGCCTCATGCGCGCCGCGCCCCGGATTTCCTGCGGTGCGAAGCGCCTCAAGGACTGCCTGTTCCACCTGCAGCGGCTTTTGAAGCGAAGTCGCCGCATTGTCCATATAAATCATGGTTTTACCACATTTCCAGCGCCCAGCATTTTTTCAGCGATGACATACATGTTGGTTACACCGCCGACTGCCAGCTTCTCGGTCAGACCATAGAAATTCAGGCAGGTGCCGCAGGTCAGGATCTCCACACCTTCTGCCTCCAGTGTCTTCAGATCCTCCAGCATCGGAGATCCTTCACAGGTCAGACTGGCTCCGCCGTTATAGAAAAGAATGGTTTTCGGCAAGTTGTCCTGCTGGGTCAGGGCAAATGTAAATGCCTTCAAAAGCGTCTTTCCAAGTTCCTCACTGCCCTCGCCCATCTTATCATTGGCAATCACAACCACGGTATCGGTACGGCTGTCCGGAATACAGGCTTCGCATCCGGCTCCTGCCTGCGCTTTTTCCTCTTCTGTCTGTTCACCCACCGTAAAGATAACCTGATATTCCTGATCCGCCAGCTTCTTTGCACTGCTCTGATAGCCCTTCTGCTCTGCCATTTTCGTCAGATTCTGAACTGCAATCTCATTATCCACCAGCACTTCCACCTGTCCGGCACCCGAAAGTTCCTCTATCGCGTGTTTTGCCTTTACGACCGGAATCGGGCATGCGTCTCCTCTTGCATCTACTTTCTTCATTTCTGTTTCCTCCTATCCTCGTACAAAAATTTCAACCTCTCCCGGTTCCGTGATCGTTCCCACGATCCGCGCCGGAAGCCCGGCGTTCTGCAGCTCCTGTTCCAGTTTCTCCGCCTCATTCGGGGCAGCTGCCATCAGAAGTCCGCCGGAGGTCTGCGGGTCAAACAAGACCTCTTCCATTGAAAACGGTACATTTTCAAACTGCACCGCCGCCCCGACATGGTTGCGGTTTCTCTGTCCTGCCGCCGTGTATAAAAACGCGTCTGCCGACTCACGTGCGCCCGGAAGCACCGGGATATGGTTCACATCAATCTCGCACGACAGCCCGCGCCCCATCATTTCATGCAGATGTCCCAGAAAACCAAACCCAGTCACATCTGTGCACGCGTGAACCGTGTACTTCCGGCTGATTTCCGCCGCTGTTTTATTGAGCGTCGTCATCGACTGTACCGCCCCGTCCATCTGCTCTTTTGTCACTTCTCCGACGCGGTTTGCCGAACAAATCAGCCCAACACCCAATGCCTTTGTCAAAATCAGGCGGTCGCCCGGCTGTCCGGCATCATTGGCGTACAGCTTTTTCGGATTTACCAGTCCCGTCACGGACAAACCGTATTTCACGCCCGTGTCCGCGATCGAGTGACCGCCCGCGAGAATGCCGCCTGCTTCTGCCACCTTCTCCGCACCGCCCTGTAAAATCTGTCCCAGAACATTCAAATCCATTGATTCCGGAAAACACACCAGATTCAGCGCCGTCTTGACCTCACCGCCCATCGCGTACACGTCGCTCAGCGCATTTGCCGCTGCAACCTGTCCAAAAATATACGGATCGTCCACCATCGGCGGGAAGAAATCAACCGTCTGCACCAGCGCCAGATCCTCCGTGACCTGATACACTGCCGCATCGTCCCGGCTGTCATATCCGACCAAAAGATTCGGATCCTTCTCGCCGCGCGGTAGTTTTTCCAAAATGCGGCTTAAAACACCGGCTCCCAGCTTTGCCGTACAGCCTCCGCCCGTACAAAATACGATATCCTTTTTCTCACTCATCTCTCTCACTCCCGATTTCGTTCTGTTCCTGAAAAGGAAGTTAAAATTCCCTGAATTCCGTAGCTATGTTTCAGGATATCCAGTACCTTTCTGCCATCCTCCCGGCGCTCTGACGTGTCCGCCTGGTTCAGAACCACAAAAAACGAACGCCCCGATATATCTTTTCTGGCACCGTTTTCGCTACCAAGAAGCCACGCCAGAAGTTCTGGGGTCAAAGACGTATCTTTCGAAATAGGCACTTCTTTGAGCAGTCTTTTTCCTTCTTTGGGATAAGCTGCGTCCCCATACTCGCACACATCCCTGTTCCACGCCTCAATCGCCAGTTCCGCCCGGAAGCACACCTCCCCCAGCGGACGATACAGGGCACTCAGCCCCGCGACCGCCAGCACGATATCGCTCTGCGGCAGTATCACCGGCTCATGTGCCGCCGGAAATTTACACGGAAGACATTTCGCGCCATCCGCCTCCAGAAATGTGATATCTGCATCCGAAATCCACTCGCTTCGAATCGATTCTGGCAGAATTGTCAATTTTTCGTGTGGGGCTGGGGTTCCGGCTACGACGTAGGTTCCCTGCTGCCAGAGACGATCGCGCTCTTTTCCGGCATTCTCCCACGCGGTATTTTCTTCCTCATTTACCGCAATCCACGGCACATTTACCGGCTTCCGAATATGCGTCGTCGTCGTCGTCAGCACCCGCCATCCCTTCGCCGTGCAGTACGCCGACAGCGCATACAGAAGCGTCGTCTTTCCGCCTCCGCCAATCAGCGAGACCACGTGTCCTTTTTCACGTAAGAAAGGAAACTTCTGCTCCCAGTCCATCACCGCAGCTTCTCTTCCCATTCCTTTTCCCGAAATCCCGTTAAAACAGTATCTCCATCCACAATGACAGGGCGTTTTACCAACATCCCATTGGTGGCAAGCAGCTTCAACTGTTCGTCCTCGCTCATCTGCGGCAGCTTATCCTTTAACTGCATTTCCTTATATAGCATCCCACTCGTATTGAAAAATTTCTTGATCGGCAGCCCGCTTCTCGCCTGCCACTTCTTCAATTCCTCATACGTCGGATTTTCCTCCACGATATGGCGCTCTGTATATGAAATTTCCTGTGCATCCAGCCATTTTTTTGCTTTCTGGCAGGTACTGCATTTTGGATAATAAATAAACAGCATCGTATTCCTCCTTACCTTTTAAAATACCTACGGAAATTATACCCAGACACCAGAAAGATTGCAAGGGATGCCTGAAAATGATACAATAATAGTATCTGCAACTATATTCAAGTCGAACGTCCGTGAGACTTGGCGCGTGATCCTGGTCAGCGAAGCTGACATATTCCTATCAGAATCACTGTGCAACCTCGCGGAGCGTTTATCTCAGTCGGAGACAAGGCTTCCACTGAGACAAATTTGCTATTACTCACCACCTGAAGAGGTGGGAGTCTTCTCGACTGAGATAACCTCCCTCTTTTATACCAACAGGGAAACACATTCACCCAAAAATTATTATAAAAATATCCACTATGAAAGAAAAAATATTTAACATCATCCAGATCGGCGACAAGAGCAACCGTATCAGCCGTGCATTCGATATTTTCATCACCTTCACGATCATCTGCAATATCATTGTCACGTTTCTGGAAACATTCGATCAATTAACATCCTTCGGTGGTCTGTTTACCATGCTGGAACATGCCAGTGTCCTGATTTTCTGTATTGAATACGCGCTGCGCATCTGGACTGCCGACTATCTCTATCCAGAAAAAACACCGGGACGCGCCCGGTTCTGCTTTCTCATTTCCTTTGATGGAGTGGTGGATCTGCTGACGATCATCCCGGTCTTTTTTCTGTCGGGCTTCATCATTTTCCGTATGCTGCGCGTGGCGCGGATTTTCCATCTGTTCCGGCTCAATGCGAAATACGACTCGTTCAACATCATTACCACCGTACTCTATGAAAAACGGAACCAGATCATTTCCTCTGTGTTCATCGTCATGGTTCTGATGCTGGCGAGTAGCATGTGCATGTATAGTGTCGAGCACAACGCTCAGCCGGACATTTTCCGCAATGCATTCAGCGGCATCTGGTGGAGTATGTCCACGCTGCTGACCGTCGGTTACGGCGATATTTACCCGGTCACAACGCTTGGGCGCGTGATGGCGATCTGCATCGCCTACCTCGGAGTCGGTGCCGTCGCGATCCCAACCGGTATCATAAGCGCCGGTTTCGTCGAACAGTACCAGCGCAAGAGCAGCCTGTCCAGCATGAAGGACGCGGATATTCAGGAAATTGCCGAGGTTTTCGTCGATAAACGGTATGCCGGAAAAACCATTGAAGAGATGGAAGAAGAGCAGAATATCAAGATATTTCTGGTGCTGCGCGATGATCTGTCGGTGCTTCCGCAGAAAAATATGGTTTTGAAATTAAATGATATTGTGATTATACGAATAGAAAATGAAGCGTAATCAAACTTATCATCAAACATTTTTTATGAACGTGAAAAAGAATGTGCCTTGGCACATTCTCGCGCCGATCGCGGTCGCTTGCGACATGTTTCTGCTTCGCGCGAGTGCGCATCATTGGCACGTTAGTGCCTTTTTGTGTAATAGGGAATTCCAAGGAATTTCCTATTACACAAAAAGACTGCCGTCCAAAGTTTCTCTCTCTGGACAGCAGCCTTTTCTTTCCTTCAAAATCAGCTTCTCAGCTCAATTCCATACGTCTTATTCAGCTGTTTCAGCACTTTCTTGACATATCCGTCAACGGTATCTGCCTTGAACGCCTCTTCCTTCGGAGTAAAGAGAACGGTAAATGCCATCGATTTCTTATCGGCTGCGATCTGTCTGCCCTCGTATACGTCGAACAGGCTAACATCCTTGACGTAAGCACAAGCCTCGCGGATACAGCCCTCAACCTGTCCGCAGGTGATGTCTTTGTCCATAACCAGCGCCAGATCACGTTTTTCCTCCGGGAATTTTGGAAGCGGCTCAAATACTTTGGCTTTTCCATACCATTTCTCCAGCGCTTTCATGCTGATCTCCAACACATACGCATCTTCGCGCATTGCCTCTTCCTTCATGATCTCATATTTTACCTTACCGAGGTAACCAATCTCCTCGCCCTCGCAGAAGATCGCTGCGGTCTGATACGGATGCAGGAACGGTTTCTCTGCTTTTTCATAGTTAAAAGTAATATTTAAAACATCGGCAACTGCCTCTGCCATTCCCTTTAAGGTAAAGAAAGACTCTTCCCTACCAAATACACCGATGCACAGCGTCTCTCGCTCTTCCGGATATTCCGTCAGAGGCAGGGACTTCGGAATAAATGCATTTCCAATCTCGAAGATACGTCCCTCGAAGATGCCTCTCTTCTGGTTGCGTCCCATCGCATGAATCATCTGCGGTGCCAGTGTTGTTCTCATCAGGGACAGATCCTCGTTGATCGGATTCATGATGCGGATCGCCCTGCGCTCTGGCGCGTCCTCTGCAAATCCCATTTCATCCAGATCCGACGGGGAGAAGAAGGAATAATGCATTCCCTCAAATGCGCCAACACTGCACAGCGTTCTCTTTACCTTCAGAATGGTTCTCTGACGCAGGTTGCTTCCGCCGATGGTTACCTTTGCAGTCGGCATAAAGGTGGAAACGATATGGTCATAGCCATACATACGGATTACTTCCTCGGCTACATCCGGATAATCTTCCATATCCTCGCGGTATGCCGGGAAATGCAGGGTCAGCTCATCACCATTGATCTCCGGCTGGAAGTTTAAGCCAGTCAGGATGCGAAGAATATCCTCATCCGGAACGGTAATACCCAGAACAGCGTTTACCTTCTTAACACTTGTCTTGAATGTAGTCGGCTCTAAGGAGTTTCCGGTATTTACATTTTTATGGGTCTTGGAAATCTTACCAGCTCCCAGCTCCTCAACCAGATGCAGGGCACGTTTCATCGCCATCTCGGTTGTGTACTCATCGACGCCCTTAGAATATCGCTGGCTCGCGTCGGATCCCTGTCCTAATGCACGGGAGCTTCTGCGGATGTTGTCACGGGCAAATTTAGCTGCCTCGAACATCACTTCCGTCGTGGTATCACGAACCTCAGAATTTAAACCACCCATGATTCCGGCAAGTGCTACCGGCTTTTTGCCGTCGCAGATAACCAGATTGTTCGGATTTAAGGTAAATTCTTTCTCATCCAGTGTCACGATCTTCTCGCCCTCGGCCGCGCGTCTTACATTGATCGCATTGCCCTCCAGATAATCGCAGTCAAACGCATGAAGCGGCTGACCTAACTCACGCATGATATAGTTTGTAATATCAACAATATTGGAAATGGAATTATTTCCTACCAAAGCCAGACGTCGTCTCATCCATGCCGGGGACTGACCCAGTTTTACGTCATATACATAGTGTGCAATGTAACGCGGGCAAAGATCCTGTGCCTCTACCGTTACGTTGAAGCCTTCTTTCTCAACTTCTGTCTCAGTGTAATCCAGTGCCGGTGTCTTGAGCGGCTCGCCCAGTGCGGCAGCAACCTCTCTTGCCAGACCGAAAATACTCTGGCAGTCCGGACGGTTTGCCGTGATAGAAACATCGAAGATCCAGTCATTTAAGCCGGTCAGCTCTTTGACATCCGAACCAATTTCCGCATCTTCCGGCAGAACCAGCAATCCGTTGTAACCAGCACCCGGATACAGATCCTCGTTTAAGCCAAGCTCGGTACCGGAACACAGCATACCCTGGGACTCATAACCTCTCAATTTACCCTTTTTAATGGTGGCCACGCCCTCGATCGTCACATGATCTTTTGCAGTTGCATATACTTTCGCGCCAATCATGGCAACTGGGAATTTTCCGCCAGCTTTTACATTGTCAGCGCCACAGCAGATCTGTAAGAGTTCCGGAGCACCTACATTGACCTGGCACACATGAAGATGTGTTTCCGGAATCGGCTCACAGGAGTCAACATAACCAACGACGATGCCGCTGATATCCTTGCCAACCTGCCATTTTTCTTCTACCTCAAATCCACAGTCAAAAAGCTTCTTCTCCAGCTCATCTGCGGAAATATTAATATCTACATAATCTTTTAACCAGCTTAACGGTACAAGCATTTCTAATCCTCCTGTCCTGATCAGTCATCGATCTGATCCAGCACACGCAGATCAGACTCAAAAAGCATCTTGATGTTGTTGATGCCGTATTTCAGCATTGCGATACGCTCCAGACCCAATCCGAATGCGAATCCACTGTATTTATTGGAATCAATGCCGCAGTTTTCCAGTACCTTCTTATTTACCACACCAGCGCCGAGAACCTCGATCCAGCCTGTTTCCTTGCACAGACGGCAACCCTTGCCACCGCACTGGAAGCAGCTTACATCGACCTCAACAGACGGCTCCGTGAACGGGAAATAGGACGGACGAAGTCTCGTTTTTGTCTGCTTACCGAAAATTCTCTGAACAAACATATCCAGCATACCCTTTAAATCACACAGGGTGATGCCCTCATCAACAACCAGACCTTCCATCTGGCTGAACATCGGAGAATGGGTCGCATCATCGTCAGAACGGAATACTTTACCCGGGGAAACAACCTTGATCGGCGGTTTTTTCGCTTCCATGACATGAACTTGTCCAGCCGATGTCTGGGTACGGAGCAAGAATTCCGGAGACAGATAGAATGTATCCTGCATATCGCGCGCCGGATGATCCTGCGGTGTATTTAAAGCTGTAAAGTTATAATAATCGGTCTCGATCTCGGTTCCCTCATATACCTCAAATCCCATAGAGGTGAAGATATCCGTCAGCTGATTGCGGACCGTCGTAACTGGATGCAGATTACCGTAACGGATTTTAACCGGCGGCATCGTGATATCAATCTTCTCCGATTCATAGCGCTGCTGCTGCTCTTTCTCTTTTAATTTCTGATCCAGCTCGTCAAAGAAATTGTTTGCCCACTCCTTGGCGCCATTGATAGTCTTACCAAATTCCGCTTTCTGGTCATTGGCAACATTGCGCATTTCTTTCATCAGCAGACCAATTCTGCCCTGCTTATTATCCAAAAAGGTCTTCTTAAACTCATAGACACTCTTGGAAGTCGTCAGAGCATCCGCACCCTGGCGGATTTCCTCTTTGATCGCAGTGATCACTTCATTCAGTTCTTTTAAATCCTGCATGATTTCTCTCCTTCTATTACTTTTGTTGCTTTTTATCTTGATATTGCTTTAACTTGTGGACACGAATTTGTGCATAAAGGATGTTCTCTGGCACATTCGGGCGTCTCGCGCGGTCGCTTGCGACATGACATAAAAAAATCCCTTCGCACAAAACGTGCAAAGGGACGATCATATCTATACCGCGGTACCACCCAGCTTCCTGTCGGCAGGTCATTTCTTCGTCTGCCACAGACACTTTCCGGTATGTAACGTACACCAGACGGCAATGCCTACTCTAAATTTCAGCAATGCAGCTCCCGTGGGAAATTCGGATATCTGTCTGAACGGAAAAAGGCTCACAGCCGCTGACCTCTTCTCTCTGACCGGAAACAGTATCTTATAGAACACGATCATAGCTTTTGGTTTGTTTGGTTTGATTGATTTCATGTATGCAATCTGTTTATTATTTTAGGCATGTTGGTGGGAAATGTCAAGGGATTTCTTTCCTTGATATTTTCATTGATATTTTCAAATTATAAGAAATTTTACTTATAATATCATCTATTTAATTTTTCCTTTACAAATACACTTGAAGATGGTAAACTTGCTGTATCACTTTAGCACGTTATCATATTAGTTTGATATCAGACAGATGAGCCGTAACTTAAACGGGAAAGGATAACATAAGAATGGGAAAGAAAATTGCTTTTATAGGAAGCAGCGGCGGAAATCTTTACAAGCAAGGTGGAAATGATCTTCCCGCAATGATGAAGGAACTCTTTGGACAGACAAAAGCCGCAGATATGGAGATTGTATTTGTCCAGTATGTACTGGCATCTGGCAGTCTGGATAATGTTGGTCCGGACAGCCCGGCAACTTTATTTACCTGGAATGGTAAAGAAGTGCAGCCCGTATTTCAGGGAACTTTGCGCGAGGTCGATGCCGAGGCAGCGAAAGTGGATGCTCAGCTTGCCAAGAAAATCAATGATGGTGAGATTGACGGAGTGATGTTCGTCAGTGCCAGCCCGGACGGTGCCAACCGACAAACCATGGAAGCCTGTGCAAGAGCCAAAATTCCAATGGCCGGAACTGGTGGAAGCGGTGTCGCCCTGACACAGAATATGGGCTGCAATGTGTTATCTGCATCTGGAACCACCGGTACAACCAACCGGACCAGAGCGGTTGCATTCACAACAGCGCTTGCAAAATACTGGAACATTAAATATATGCCTGTCATCGGTAACACCGGTGAAAATGCAGCTGCAAAAAATCAGGGAAATATCTGGAAACGCATCAATTTCCGTGGAATTATGATGACAAGTCTTCCTGCATTTATTGCCATGGCACTCTGTCTGGCATGCAGTAAAATTCCGGGATGTGAAAAGCTGTCCGATGTCTTTGATACCTTAGTCAATTCCATTCCTATCGTTATCTGTGCTATCGCCGCCAAACAAGTCTCCGGTCTGGACGAGGTGGGAGTCGTTGGAGGTATTGTAGCCGGCATTCTGTCTGTAGACGGCGGAATTCTTGGCGGATTGGTGATCGGAATCCTGGCTGGTGTACTTGCCTACTATATCAGTGTGTTCTGCTTCCGTCACAATGTGCCGGGCACAACCGTCAATATCGCTTCCGGCGGTCTCGGCGGTCTGGCAGCCGGTCTGGTGGGAAAATTTCTGATTGCCCCGGTTGCCTTGTGGATCGGCAACGGAATCTGTTCCCTGATCAATCTATGCATTGCTTATAATTCCCTGCTTGCAGGAGCAGTAGCAGGACTTCTCATCTGGCCTGCCATCATCGGCGGTGTATACCACGCGGCAATTCTTCCTATTGTATTGCTGGAAATGGAGGAAATGGGATTCAGTTTCCTCGGAGCGATTGATATGACAGGACTTGTTATGGTATCTGCCGGCATCACGCTGGCAAACGTCATTATGCCAAAACAGAAAGGCGAGGCAGCCGTTGCACTTCCGGGATGCATTATTAATATCTGTTTCGGAACATTTGTAGAGGCCTCTTATCCCTTTATGTTCTCCAATAAAATCGTATTCGCCGGTGCACTTGCCAGTGCCACAGTCGGAGGCGCCATTGTGGGACTCTTCAACGTAAAAGGAACCGCCTATGTACCGGCGGTGCTTGCGCCATTTATGGCAAATGAAGGGAAGGGACTGGCATTTGTGGTTGCAATGATTGCTGCAATGGGTTGTGCGTTTGTGGTTACGATGGTGGCAAATATGGTGGAAAGAAGGAAAAAAGAGGCGTTATTACTGAACAAACAGCAATAGCGCCTACCTACCCTCATAAGGAGCCCTATCGGCTCCTTGCTTGTTTATTCGTTGCATTTTCTTCAAACTGCAAGCATTTTGCAAGCACAAAGCCCAGAAACCTCTAAAAAAGCAGACGTTTCAGTTTGAAAACTTCCGTGTGAGGAAGCTCACTGCAATCAATGCCCTAAATTTTTATATTACCCTGTGCATGGCATTTCTGGCACATATGTCCATGAAATCAGAAACGCATGCCCTGAAGGTTGCAATCATACAGAAAGCAGACCCTATAAAAGAAAAAATCCATTTCAGCTATTATCGGCTGGCTAAAGGTATCTCAGGCATACTGTCGTATGTAAAAGAAGGGATCAGGCTATGGTTTCGGACAAAACGTCCGATATACCGTCAACTTTGCCTTAAGCTGGTCGCTTAAATAGATAAAAGAATAACTCTCCCAAGTAGTGAAAGGAATCATCCATTTATTATTTATCTCCTTCTTCTATCATATAGAATAATTATAATTCAAACATTTAGAATTGTTATTATATTTGTGGTGTATGTCAACAACTTTTTTTCTTTTTAATTCTACCAGCAGACAGCATCTCTTTTTATGCAAGGTTATCATTTTATCAACTGTATAAGCACGCAAAAAAGCACCAGCCAACTAAGTGACTGATGCTTCTCACATCTGATATCCTTTATTTTTTATAAACTGTATTCCCTTTTGCAATCACTTCAACAAGCTGAAGTTCCTGGTCGAGAATACAAAGATCCGCATCATAGCCTTCTTCAACCTTACCTTTTCCCTTAAGACAAAGAATATCTGCTGGATTCGATGTAATTGTAGAAATTGCTATTTCTAAAGGAATTTCTGTTTTAAATACACATTCCTTTACTTCCTTCAGAAGGCAGCTGGACTGTCCAACGCCCATTCCAAGGAATTTGCCATCACTACTGTACATCGGAAGGCTTCCCTGTCCATCAGAAGAAATTGTCATGCGGTCAGGATTTACTCCTGCATCTAACATCCGTTTGATACCATTACATACACGTACCTCATCACAGATAGTTTCCCAATAGTCAATATCTTCATTTCCAGTAAAGTCTACTGCTCCGCCTTTCAGTGCATACTCAATCGACTTGCCAAAAAGCATCTCATTTCGATTGATATGTGTTGGCAGTATTTGAGTTACCGGTATCTCCGTCTCATCGACTACTCGTTCAATCAGATCTAAGCATCTCGGACTATCGCCCAGATGAACATTTACAATGCCAGCTTTCCCGGAAAGAACACCACCAAGCCTTGTATCCGCAATGACACGTGCAAATTCCTCGAAAGTCGGCTGTGAAGAACGATGATCAGAGATCGCGATTTCTCCCGTTCCAATGATTTCCTGAATCATCATAATATCTTTCACAATACTGTCAGTCAACGTGCGGACCGGAATCTGATAACTTCCGGTATAACAGTATGCAGACATTCCCTGCTCATTCAATCCTTTTGTCTTTGCAACCAGTGCACACATATCACGACCGATTCCATCTGTTCCAAGGCAGCCAACAACGGTTGTCACTCCAAACTTCGTAAGTCCTTCCATGGTTGCTTCCGGAGTACGATTGGCGAATCCGCCTTCGCCACCGCCTCCGAGTACATGAACATGACTATCAATGAATCCCGGAGTTAAAAGTAGTCCCTCTCCATTGATCCTTTCTGTCTCAGAAAGAAATCCGTCTGCGGATATAGAACCCGTATCTTTAATCTTAACAATCTTATCATTGATTATAAGTACATCTTTTTTCCCCAGATGCTGTGGAGCATAAACATCAATATTCTGAATTAATTTCATTACAAATCACTCCCACTGAGACAAATTTGCTATTACTCGCCACCAAAAGAGGTGGGAGTCTTCTCGACTGAGATAAAATACATATTTTAGAATCCAATTCCAACTGCAACAAGAACTGTAATGATTGCACCAATCATTAAGACACCAAGGAATTTCCACATGAATTTAATCCAGTTAGACCACTCAATCTTTGCAATTGCAAGAGATCCAATCAAGCATCCGGATGTAGGAACAATCAGGTTTGTAAATGCATCACCAAGCTGGAATGCAACTACAGCTGTCTGACGCGAAACACCTAACAGGTCTGACAGCGGAGCCATGATCGGCATTGTGATGGCAGCCTGTCCTGTTCCGGATACAACGAAGAAGTTAAATACGGACTGGAACAGATACATAAGTACGGCTGCAACTGCTCCGGAAACTCCAGACAATGCATTTGAAATATTATACATAATTGTATTAATAACTGTAGGTGTTGTCGGATCAGAACCACCAAGAACCTGCATGATTCCCTGTGCCATAGCAACGACAAGGGCAGCACCGATCAGGTCTTTTGCTCCATCTTTGAAAGATGTTGCAATATCATTCAGTTTCATATCATTCAGTTTAAAGATAACTCCAAACACACCGGAAACAATTCCCATAATAAAGAACTGTGTTGCAATCTCCGGCATGTAGTATCCCTGAGTCATAACTCCCCAAACTACCCATACTACTGTAACAGCCAGTGTCAGAAGGACTAAAATGTGTCCAAGACCAAATGAATGTCCTTCGTCAATTCCTGTTGTTTCATTCTGCTCACGGAAATATGAATCCGTCTTATATGCGATTGAGATTGTCGGATTCTTTTTAATCTTTGATGCATAGAACATAGTCATTCCACAGCCGAGTGCTGTAAATACGACCCACATTACCATACGGAATCCTGCACCGGAGAATACGTCAATACCTGCAATACCCTGTGCAATGCCTACAGAGAACGGATTCATCCAAGATGAACCGAAACCAATCTGTGTGGCAACATAAGTAACAAGAACTGCGATAACTGAATCATATCCAACTGCTACAAACAACGGACAAAGAATCATAGTAAACGGAAGCGCTTCTTCTCCCATTCCGAAAACTGCTCCACCAAGAGAAAACAGTACGAAAAGTATCGGAATCAGTAGTTTTTCTGCTCCCTTGGCCTTACGGATCAATCCGATCAATCCAGATTCAATCGCACCTGTACGGATCATGATACCAAATGCACCACCTACTACCATAAGGAATGCGATAATCTCGATTGCAGAACTATTTACGATTCCGTTATACATATAGTTGAAGAATCCTGTTCCACCATCTCCGCTAAAGAGTGCTACTCCTTCTGTTACTACATTTCCTGCATCATCTGTCAGATACTGGAAACTTCCGTCTTTGATTACTGTACGGGTTTTCTCAACACCATTGATCATATATGAAATATCCTGTGTTTCGTAAAATCCCTTTGGTACAAGAAATGTCAGA
>NZ_CAKVZK010000005.1:0-92383 GCF_934835585.1 Clostridium sp. AF02-29
TCCTGCTGCCACCACGTTTTCTTACGGCACTTTCGGTTCCAAAAGTGCCTACCCATAAACAGTAACCTTCAAATTCTACTTTTATTTTACCAGCTTAGCACTTACACCAGATCCAGCGCCACTTCCATCATATTGGTAAACGTCTTCTCGCGTTCTTCTGCCGTCGTCGCCTCTCCGGTCACTGCCGAATCCGATACGGTCAGGATACAGATCGCATTTGCGCCCGCATAGGCAGCGTTGCTGTAAAGTGCCGCCGACTCCATCTCCACTGCCAGCACACCCATCTGCGCCCAGGTAGTTCCGGTCGGCTCAAGCGGTGGATTGTAGAACATATCGGAACACAAAATATTACCGACATGATATTTTAAATTTCTCTTTTTCGCAGACTCAACCGCCTTTTCCAGCAGCTCATAGCTGCACACGCAGGAATAATCCCCCGGCAGGCAAAACTGTTTTACATAGTTGGATGTCGTACAGGAGCCCATCGCAAAAATAAGCTCGCGCACCTTTACCTCCGGACGCAGCGCACCGGCTGTTCCGATCCGGATCAGATTCTTGCATCCATAAAAATGAATCAGCTCATACGAATAAATTCCCATCGACGGACAGCCCATGCCGGTTCCCATGACAGACACGCGTTTGCCCTGATAATAGCCGGTATAACCGTACATATTTCTCGTTGTATTGAACTGTTTTGCATCCGTCAGAAAATGTTCTGCGATATACTTTGCCCGCAGCGGATCGCCCGGAAGCAGAATTGTCTCCGCAATCTCGCCCTGCTTTGCCCCGATATGAGGGGTCGGTGTGTTCTGAAGTTCAGTCATATGAAATACCTCCTTTTTTTCTTTCTGTTTTGTTCTAGCTTCTCGCCCGGCTTCCCTTGCCGTCGCGGTGGCCTATTTTCAAACGGCTCAAATGAACCGGTTTTTCTTTATACATAACGATCGGATCGTCCTCGGTGCCGTCCAGCAGATGGATTGCCTCCAGCGACTCGGTACGTCCCAGCTTGATGCCGCGCACACCTTTCGCATTCTTCTTCATCTCCGATATCTCCTCGATCGGGAATCGCAGGAAGATACCGCTGGTTGTCTGGATGACCGCCTCTCTCATGCCGTCCGCCGACTGTACCGAGAGAAGCATATCATTCTCCTGAAGCTTGGTCGCCGCCACTGTCCGGTTATTTGTCTCAAATTCCCCGCCCGGCACGATCTTGATCATCGCATCTTTCGTTGCAAATAATAGCTTCTGTCCCTTTAACTGCGCCGCATTCACCACACAGACCGGACGTTCTTTGGTACCATCAAATTTACTCAGGTTATCAATCGGCACACCCTTATCGCGCAGCTTTCCAAACGGAATCTCCGTCACCTTCACCTGATGGAATGCACCCAGATCCGTAAACAATCCAATCTTATCCGTCGTATGGCACGACAGTACATACATATTCTCCGTGTCCACTGTCTCCCGGTTCCGCTCGTAGATCGACGGTTCCAGAATCTTGCAATAACCAAACTTGTCCAGCACGAACACGCCCGGTCTGGCGCTCTCCGCCGCCTCGTCATACACCGCCTCGCGTCCATCCTCGATCTTCGTCCGGCGTTCCACTGCAAACTCTTCCTTGATTGACCGAAGATCTTCTTTAATCACCTCGTCCATCGCCTCACGGCTGCCGAGAATCTTCTGGTATTCTTTGATCTTTCGAAGTGTCTCTTTGTACTCCTTCTGCAATGCCAAGATCTCCAGGCCGATCAGTTTATAGAGACGCATTTCCAGAATCGCAGATGCCTGTTTCTCCGTAAAATGAAGCTTCTTGGCGTCTTCCTCAAATCCCGGTGTGCGGAACTGTATTTTGGAAATATCGCCCTCCATCAGGCAGGCTTTCGCATCTTTCAGATTCTTCGAACCGCGCAGGATCGCGATAATCAGATCGATGCAGTCGCAGGCTGTGATCAGACCTTCCTTGATCTCCTTCTTCTCCTGCTCCTTTTCCAGAAGCACCTGATACTTGCGGGTATTATTTTCATACTGGAAATCCAGGTAATTCTTTAAGATTCCCTTTAAATTCAGCGTCTCCGGGCGTCCATTCGTGATCGCCAGCATATTGACGCCGAATGTATCCTCCAGTTTTGTCTTTTTATACAAAATATTCTGGATTTTCTCAATATCCGCATCTTTCTTGAGTTCCAGAACAATCCGGATTCCTTCTTTATTCGATTGGTTGGAAATATCCACCACATCGGCAAGTTTCTTGGACTCAACCAGATCTGCGATATCCGACAGACATTTATTGATGCCCGCGCCGATCATCGTGTACGGAATCTCCGTGATCACCAGCTTGTCCCGGTCAGAACGGCGTTTTCCAAGCTCCACCTCCATCCGGGCACGCAGCTTGATGCGCCCCATTCCCGTCTCATAGATCGCCGGAAGCTCACTCTTATTCGCAATGATGCCGCCTGTCGGGAAATCCGGTCCCTTTAAGACGCTCAGAAGCGCTTCCGTCTCCATCTCCGGCTGATCGATATACGCCATCACCGTATCGATGACCTCGCCCAGATTGTGCGGCGGAATGCTGGTACTCATGCCGACCGCAATTCCCTCGGCACCGTTAATCAGAAGATTCGGCACACGGACCGGCAGAACCTCCGGCTCTTTCTCCGTCTCATCGTAGTTCGGCACAAAGCGGACGGTCTTATCCAAATCCTTTAAATATACTTCCTCCGCAAACTTCTGGAGACGCGCCTCCGTGTAACGCATCGCCGCCGCCCCGTCGCCCTCGATAGAACCAAAGTTTCCATGTCCGTCTACCAGCGGCATTCCTTTCTTAAAATTCTGGGAAAGCACGACCAGCGTCTCATAGATCGAACTGTCGCCGTGCGGGTGGTATTTACCCATCGTATCACCGACGATACGCGCCGATTTCCGGTGCGGCTTGTCGTGCCCCAGATGCAGCTCCCCCATATCGTAAAGGACGCGGCGCTGTACCGGTTTCAAACCATCCCTCGCATCCGGGATGGCGCGGGCCGTGATGACACTCATCGAGTAGTTCATATAGCTGCGCTGCATTTCCTCTGAATATTCTGTCGTAATGATCGTTTCAGCCATTCTATTTTCTATCTCCTAAATTCCTGTCATATACTTTCATAATCGTAACTGTTCAGTGCCTTCACAGTTACTCATAATCTTTCTATTAAGCATCTATCTCCGCCTCATCCGCGTGATCGTAGATAAACTGCCGTCTCGGCGGCACGTCGCTTCCCATCAGCATCTCCGTGATCTCCGACGCCATCCGGGCATCCTCGATCTCCACACGCTTGAGCACACGGTTCTCCGGGTTTAACGTCGTCTCCCAGAGCTGTTCCGCATCCATCTCGCCCAGACCTTTGTAGCGCTGCAGGGTAAATTCTCCTGTGTGGGTTCTGCGGTAGCGCTCCAATGCTTTCTCATCGTATAGATACTCTTCTTTTCCCTTTTTCGGAATCACCTTAAATAACGGCGGCATCGCAATATATACGTGCCCGTTCTGAATCAATTCCGGCATAAAACGGTATAAGAAAGTCAGGAGCAGCGTATCAATATGGCTTCCGTCCACATCGGCATCCGTCATCAGGACGATCTTGTGGTAACGCAGCTTCGCAATATCGAAATCATTGCCATATCCTTCCGAAAAGCCGCAGCCAAACGCATTGATCATCGTCTTGATCTCGGCATTCGCCAACACCTTGTCCATCGAAGCTTTCTCCACATTTAAAATCTTGCCCCGGATCGGCAGGATCGCCTGATAGCGGCGGTTTCGTCCCATCTTAGCTGAACCGCCCGCGGAATCTCCCTCGACAATGAAAATCTCACATTTCTCCGCCTCGCGGCTCTCACAGTTTGCCAGCTTTCCGTTGCTGTCAAAGGAAAAACGGGATTTCGTCAGCATATTGGTCTTGGCGCGTTCCTCTGCCTTCCGGATCTTTGCAGATTTCTCCGCACAGGCGATGATCGCCTTTAATACCTCTAAATTCCGGTCAAAATAAAGCTGCAGCTCGTCCCCTGTCACGCTGAACACCGCTTTTGTCGCATCGGCACTCGCCAGCTTTGTCTTCGTCTGCCCCTCAAAGATCGGATCCGGATGCTTGACCGCCACAACCGCCGTCATGCCGTTTCTCGTATCCGGTCCTGTAAATTTTGTATCTTTTTCCTTCAGGATTCCCAGCTCTTTCGCATAGCTGTTGATCATCTGGGTAAAACGCGTCTTAAAGCCCGCCAGATGCGTGCCGCCCTCCTGTGTGAAAATATTGTTGCAGAAGCCAAGTACATTTTCCTCAAATGCATCGACAAACTGGAACGCCACTTCAACCTCGATCTGGTCGCTGACGCCCTTAAAATAAATTGGATCATGAATCGGCGTCTTCGTGCTGTTCAGCTCGCGCACATACGCCACGATGCCGTCCGGCTCCGAATAAGTCACCTTTTCAGCCTCGCCTGCCCGCTTATTCTCATAAAGAATCGTCAGCTTCGGGTTCAGATATGCCGTCTCATGCAGGCGGCTCTTGAGCCAGTCCGCCTTGAACCGCGTTTTTTCAAAAATCTCCGGATCCGGCAGAAAATTGATCTCTGTTCCGGTCTCTCTTGTCTTTCCAACCACCGGCAGAAGACCATCGATCAGCTCAACCGTCGGGATGCCGCGCTCATATGCATCGTGATGGATCTGTCCATTCTTATATACATTGACCTCCAGATGCGCTGAGAGGGCATTGACAACCGACGAACCGACGCCGTGCAGACCGCCGCTCGTCTTGTACGCATTGTTGTCAAACTTGCCGCCCGCGTGCAAGGTCGAGAGCACAATTCGCTCCGCTGCCACACCCTTTTTATGCATCTCCACCGGAATACCGCGTCCATTGTCCCGAACGGTGCAGGAGCCGTCCGCCTCCAGCGTCACGCGGATCTGGGAACAGGCGCCCGCCAGGTGCTCATCGACCGAGTTATCCACGATCTCATAGATCAGGTGATTCAGTCCCTTCGTTCCCACACTTCCTATATACATACCAGGACGCTTACGGACAGCCTCCAGCCCCTCCAGAACCGTTATGCTGTCCGCATCATACTGTGTTTTACCCATAGATTCATTCCTCCTGTGCCCGACCTTGGAATAATATTTACTGCCTTTTACACGTATGATGCAAACGGCAGCTTTTATTTCACTGGTCAAGCTGATTTCTTCCACTTATAATACGTATTTATTTTATGACTTTGAAATCATGCAAATAGAACATTCTAACTCTCTGGCATCACACCCGCCAGCCATTGTTTTATAGACTTTTCATTAGCGAAAAAGTAGTAAACCGTTCTCATTTACTATAAAATATTAGTAACTGTTCAGTACCTTCACAGTCACGCGCAAAAATCCATTAAAAATTGCCTGCGGCAATGGGATTTTTGCCTGCTAGCCCATGTTTTCGTACGGTCAGCGCAGTAAATGCGCGGACCTACTGAACAGCTACAAATATTATTACATAAATTCAAAAATTTTGCAACGCATTTTTCAGAACAAATGTTCGCTTTTTCAGGCAACCGGATTCCATGCCAGCACTGCCAGCTTTCTTTTATCCCAGCGCCACATCCAGAATCATCATCAGCACAAATCCAACCGCAAATCCGATCGTTCCCATATCGGAATGACTGCCCTGCGCCGACTCCGGAATCAGCTCCTCCACAACCACGTAAATCATCGCCCCTGCTGCAAGCGCCAGGAGAACCGGCAGAACCGGTTCCAGATAGCGGTACGCGGCGATCGTCGCAAGCGCCCCGATCGGCTCGACGATACCGGAGAGTGTTCCCATCGCAAACGCCTTTTTCCGGCTCATCCCCGACTCACTCCGAAGCGGCAGGGAAATGATCGCTCCCTCCGGGAAGTTCTGAATCGCAATTCCAAGTGAAAGTGCCAGCGCCGCTGCAAGCGTGATGCCGCTCTTTTCTGCTAAGAATCCGGCAAATACCACTCCGACTGCCATGCCCTCCGGGATATTGTGAAGTGTGACCGCCAGAACCAGCATCGTTGTCTTCTTGAGCCCGCACATATGTCCCTCCGGCTCATCACTTCCCAGATGCAGATGCGGAATCAGGCGATCCAGCAAAAGCAGCATCAGAATACCCACCATAAACCCAATGGATGCCGGCAGAAATGCCAGACGCCCCATCGCTTCGCACATATTCATCGATGGAATTAAAAGCGACCAGACCGACGCCGCCACCATCACCCCCGATGCGAACCCCAAAAGCGTTTTCTGGATGATCGGCTTTAACTCATTTTTCAAAAAAAAGACGCAAGCTGCTCCCGCCGTCGTACCGACAAACGGAATCAAAACCCCAAGTAGCGTATTATGATCCATATTCATTCCCTTCGCTTTCTTTTTTAATATCTGAGCGGTTCTTTCCCCGGAACCTTGTTTTTTTTCTTCTATTTCTCTTTGAGGTACCGGTTTGATCAAAGAAGTCATCTCAAGTTCCTCTGATTGAATATTCCTATTGTAGCATATGCACCTTTCTTTTGCACGGTTCCTTTTTATCATTAAGCCGATTTCATCCGCCAATCCCGGCTCAAATCCGATTCAAACAACCCTCTGTTTCGGCACCGGCATTCTTTCATATGTTTCGTTTACAAACGTTTTTTCACAAAACAAAAAAAGAACCAGAAACCAGGCTGTCCCTAATTTCCAGTTCTCTTTTCATTCTTTGAATACAATGATTTATCACTTTGTAATTTATTTCTGCTCAGAATTCTGTTTGATAAACTCATGAACATCGTTTACGCTTAAATTGCTCTCTTCGATCGCATCCAGTAATTCGCTTAATTCAGCTTTACGAATCTCAGCCGCTAATTCCTTTTTCTCTGCTTTCAGAGCTTTAACGGTTTCTTCTAATTTAGCCAGCTTCTCTTCTACCGCTGCCAGCTTCTCTTTGTTTACTTCTAATGCAGAACGTTTTGGTCCTCTCGGCATAATACATACCCCTTTCGTTTTCTTTGAGAATAGCACAAATCTCTTATTTGTGCAATATCGAACTTCCTTTTTTGAATGTCTTTCTCTCTGGACAAATTTCTTTTGCTTTATTATAATATCAGGTTGTATCCAAACGCAAGAAAAAAGGAGTTTGTATGAGTAATTCCAATACACAGAACGATTTCTCCAAAGGAAGTATCGTTAAAAATATCATGAATCTCGCAATCCCGATGACGCTGGCGCAGCTTATCAATGTCCTGTACAACATCGTCGACCGCATCTATATCGGGCGCATTCCCGATCACGCCACTCTATCTTTGACCGGCATCGGGCTTTCACTGCCAATTATCACGCTCGTCATCGCATTTGCCAACCTGTTTGGCATGGGCGGTGCGCCGCTCTGCTCGATCGAACGCGGGCGCGGGGATATCAAAGAAGCCGAGGCAATCATGGGAAATTCCTTCTCCATGATGCTCATTTCAGGTGTGCTTCTGACCCTTCTCTGCCTGATATTCCGCAAACCAATGCTGTATCTGTTCGGCGCCAGCGACGCTACTTATCCATATGCGAATGCTTACATTACGATCTATCTGCTCGGCAGCCTGTTCGTGATGGTCGGACTTGGCATGAACTCGTTCATCAATTCACAGGGCTTCGGGCGCATCGGCATGATGACCGTCCTTTTAGGCGCTGCCGCCAATATCCTGCTCGACCCGATTTTTATCTTTGTGCTTCACATGGGAATCCGCGGCGCGGCGCTCGCCACCATCCTGTCGCAGCTTCTCTCCGCTATCTGGATTCTGCGGTTTTTAACCAGTGACAAAACGATTCTGAAACTGAGACGTTCTTCCATGCATCTTTCCGCGCAGAGAGTCCGGAAAATCGTCGGTCTCGGTCTGTCCGGTTTTACGATGGCGATCACCAACTGCACCGTCCAGATCATGTGCAATGCAACCTTACAGGTATACGGCGGCGATCTCTACGTCGGCGTTATGACCGTTATCAACTCCATCCGTGAAATTGCAACTCTTCCAGTAACCGGCGTTACCCACAGCGCCCAGCCGGTGCTCGGTTTCAATTATGGGGCAAAAGAATACGGACGCGTTAAAAAGGCGATCGCCTTTACCTCTTTTATTGCAATTTTATATACGACCGGTATCTGGCTGATCGTCGATGGGTTCCCGGCATTCTTTATCCGCATTTTTAATCAGGATGCAGAACTCATCGCGGCAGGTATCCCAGCGATCCGCTTATACTTTTTCGGATTCTTTATGATGTCGCTCCAATTCTCCGGACAGTCGATTTTCGTCGGTCTGGGCGAATCCAAAAAAGCGATCTTTTTCTCTATTTTCCGAAAAGTCATCATCGTCGTTCCGCTGACAATCCTGCTGCCAGGTATGTTCGGAATGGGCACCAACGGCGTCTTCGCCGCCGAACCGATTTCCAACTTTGTCGGCGGAATTGCCTGCTTTGGAACGATGCTTTTAACGATTTGGAGGGAATTGACGAGGTTGCAGAAAGGGAAGAATTCTTAAAGATAGAGAGGTTATTTATTTAAATGAAAATGGCTAAAAGTTTGTGTGACGGGCTTTTAGCCATTGCTGTATATAACGATAGTTTTTACTATGTCAAAAATATACATTAATTTTTTCCATATGCTTCAATTCGACACGTATGTTCCTTACTTACCTTATCGTAATTAATTCCAACCAATAAAATATTTCCCGTATAATTTAAAATCGATTCTGGATAGTTCTTTTCTTTGATTTGCTGCAGCGCAGTCTGTGCATTCTGATTCCATTTAAGTTCAATTACCAGCGCCGGATAATCATTCTTGTACTCTGGTTTTGGTATAAATACAAAATCCGCAAATCCACGTCCTGTCGGTAGTTCCCGAACTGGTTTAAAATAATATTGCATCGAACTCAGATAAGCAATCGCGAGAACACTACTCAAAGAATTTTCATTATGATATTGAATAACAGATACATATTCATCATGAATCTTCCCGATCTGTGATGCTACTACTTTCTCATCCAAATCCAGTGTTGCATCCAACAACCTCTCCGACTCTTGCTGAAACAGAAACATCTCATTCCAGCGTTTACTTTCTACCGCCCTGGTCAACTCCTGCCGAATTTCTTCATTCGGAACAAACGCCATCCTTTTCGTCTGATCATAGCCTAAATACCCCAAATGAATCATATATGTCAGCACATCGTCTTTACTCTGAATATTCGAAATATCATTTCCAAATGTTGATGTATCTACCTTCACTTCAACTCCAGACAGCATTTCGATAATTGCCGTTTTCAGTCCGTCATAATCCATATTAATGAGCGGCACAATCGCCTCATAAGACGCGGTTTCCGACCAATAGCTCTTAAATTCACCATCTAACATGACACTCACAACTGCTTTGGGATTATAAACCTGACAATTTCTTAGAACATATCCATCATACCACGCCTTTACCTTATCAAATTCCATCTGATAGCGTTCTGAAAGTTCTTTCACCTCCGCCTCCGTAAATCCAATATACGGAGACAAGCGACCCGCGCTCAACATCGTAAATTCGTCAAAATTGTTCAGTGCCGACTGGGTTTTCTCTTTTTTAATAGGAAGAATGCCCGTCAAATAAGCAAGTTGAATATATTTGGTCGGTTCCGTTCCCTTAAACAATCCCCTCAGGAAACTTATATATTCATCCTGAATTTTCGAATTCGCCGCCATATCACGAATCAGAACATCCCACTCATCAATAATTACAACAAACTTATTCTTCGTTGCATTACAAATAAATGACAGTGCTTCTGGAAGCGAACACGTGTCACTCGGTATTGCTTCTGAATAGTATTTTCTTAATTCCTCAATCGTTTTCTCTGTAATATACGATACAACCCTGTCGGCACCCCCAGCAGCTCCTATACACCACTGGATATCCCAGTGAATCACATCATATCGGTTTAGATGTTCCTTGAAATCCGGGCTCTGACTAATTTCAAGTCCAGAAAACATATTCCCTGAATCGCAGCCCTTACTGTAATACGCTGTCAGCATATCCGCCGTAATCGACTTTCCGAACCTTCTGGGACGGCTATTGCAAATATATCCCTGCAATGTATTCATCACCTTATTGGTATACGTCAACAAACCTGTTTTATCAATATAGATTTCCGAATTCAACGCAACTTGAAACGCTGAATTATCCGAATTCACAAAAATCCCCATATTGACACACTCCTTTCGAAGCTGTTGCTTTGCCTGTTCATAATATTAATCATATTTATATGATTAATATTAACATTTGATAGTTTGAATGACAAGATCATCATTCAAAACGTTCCTCTACTTCTCAGCCATCCGAATCAGCAACTCCAATATTTTAATTGCCATCTCTTCTTCCCGCATCCAGCCATTATAAACATCCTTCATGTCCTTCAAAATTATGCTTTCATCCGCCATCTCATAAAAGCGTTCATTTACTTTTTTTATGACAGCTTCATCCGGCACATCCTCTTCCATAAAATACATACTCTCTCCATAAATTCCCTTCCTTTTACCACTCATAACATCCCCTAATACCACACTTCCAAAATTTTCTATTCTGCAAGGTGGCAGTTTGAATTCCTCTAAAACAGAATCAAGAATTCTCTTCACTTCATCCGATGCCCCTTTTCGTTTCGTCAAATAACCAGCCAGCGCTCCAAACAGGCGTTCCATTTGTCTCTTCAACTCCGCCGGGATCTGAAGATAACGGCTGTCCAATTCTATCTTCCGCCATTCAGCATACTGTGGATGCGGTTTCATCGTCTGATGCCCCGTCCTGAATTTAATAAGAGAAGGATATGGATTTTCTTTCAATATGTTTTTATGGATATTTACAAGTTCATCATAAAGCGGTCGATAAATTTCCTGCGCTCTTTTCCTATTCAATTCTTCTTTTCGCTGCTGTGCGTTGACCCATATAGACCCAAGCAATGAAAAAACAGCACCGACAACTGCTCCAAGCAATGTTCCGATTATACCTAATAGGGTTTGAGAATCTGCCCGCGTGAAAAGATTCACTTGTCCTAACAATGTCACAAACGTAAACAAAACAAGAATGACTCCACATATATAGATGCAGATTTTGAATTTACTGAAATAATATTTTAGCTTTAAAAATATCATAAATCCTCACTTCTTTTTGCAAAGATTTTTCTTGTATTGTATCATTTCAAAAAAGAATTTGCAAAGATTTACCCAATCTATTTTTCAACTTCTTTTCTTCTTGCATCCTCCCCTTACATATGCTATTCTATGAAAATAGCAATTCCAGCAAAGCGGTCACTTTATAAAAAAGAACGGCTGAGTTTTTACTCCTTAGTCGCTCTTTCATCCACACACATTTCCCGTCCGCTCATCCCCGCCATCACAATCAAAAACCAGAAAAATGACTGTCTGCAATTCATCAGCGTAAAACTTTCCGCCAACAATGCCAGCACCGCCGCGCGCTGTGCCCGATCACATCGAATCACATTTCGTACAATCCAATATACAAGCACCGCCGCCGGAATGATACCATACGAAAACCAGACATCAAAAAAACTCGAATGAATCTCATTCACATGAAATACGTCAAACACGCCCGGACTCAGCAGCTTCTCAAACCCATCATATGGAATAAACCGCTCAAAAAAGCCCTCTCCTGCCCCATATAATAAATACTGCGGTTCCAATACCAAGCGTTCTGCACTCCGATCATAAAGCAGATCATAAAGATTGCCATTTGCCAGTTTCCAAATCTTCTGCTGAATCCGCGAAAGAAGCGTGTAGCTCGTCTGGGAAACATCAAAATCAGCCCCTGGCAGGAGCCTATATACCCCAACAGCCAACAGCACCACAAAAACCGCGCCGCCTATCCACCACAGCTTTTTCCGCTTTGAATGGCAGCATCTGTCCCAGAAAAGCTGTCCGATAAGCACACAAAAGAATACAAGCAGACCGACAAACATCCCCGTTGATTTTGCCTTTCCTATCAAAAACACTCCCAACAGAAACATTCCCCAGAAGCCGATACGTGTTTTCGCCGTATAAATC
Organism: Clostridium sp. AF02-29; assembly: GCF_934835585.1. NCBI lineage: Bacteria > Bacillati > Bacillota > Clostridia > Eubacteriales > Clostridiaceae > Clostridium > Clostridium sp. AF02-29. The sequence continues at coordinate 12,069 of NZ_CAKVZK010000005.1, forward strand.
GCTTTCCGCCGATCCCCCATAAAAAGTACCAGCATCATGGTAAAGATAAAAAATGCAAACTGGTTCGGATCATTGAAGGTTCCCATAAACCGGGCACCACCCCAGGATTCATGGAAATAACGCCCACGCCCAGAGAACAGAACAAGCAGCTGAAATACCATATTGATGCGGCAAATCCAGCACAAACCACGCATAAAGCCATCTGAATACAATGTCCGGAACATCCATATCAGACACGCGGAATAAATCCAATACATCGTATGCAGCGGGAACTCCCGATTGGAAGTCCGGATAAAATAGATTCCATTAATGATAGCGACAAAAATCAGAAAAATAACCCATGGGATATCTTCCCTGTAAAATAATTTTGTCCGGTTCTTCCATGCTCCATAAAATGTCATCACACAGGCAGCCGCGAAAAACAGATCTGCAATCCCAAGATTGCCGCTTGGAAAAATATAAAATTGTTTCAAAAAGACCGCTATGTAAAACAACCAACTTGCCACAATCTACTTCTTCCCTTTCGTAACAATTCTGCTTCTTTAATTATATCCATAAATTTTCCGGATAGCATCCAGCCGTTATCATCTGACTAAAACTTTCCTGCGCTGGCTCAATGTCTTCCTTATAAGTAATTCCAATCCATTTATCCGATGTAGAAAGTACCTTAACTGAAGCCGCTTCTTTTTCCAGCAATTCCGCTACGATATTCGGAAGGAGGTATTCCTTTTTCTCTGGATATTCACCTAGTTGATCTAGAAATCTAGGAAAACCTTCCCTAATATATTGTAAAAAATCCGGATATCCCGCCCACATATTCATCGAAACCATCGTGTCTGGTGTAATCCAGCCTTCTACTTCTGCATTATCGCACCGAATCTTGCCGTCTATCTTCTGAATCCCGGTTGTCTCAATTACTTTTTCAAGATGACCTGTATCATCCGCCACACAGACGCCTCTGGTCACAGCGCCATTCTCACTCAAAGTATTTTTCAGAGAAAATCCCGCCATCGCCAGAGCTATCTTTCCGTCCTCATGTTTTCCCGAAACCAGAAAATCATGCAGCTTGACAAATGCTTCCTTTCCATAATAGTCGTCTGCATTGATAATCACAAACGGCTCTTTCACGATATCCTTACAAGCCAGGATCGCCTGTCCTGTACCCCAAGGTTTCACACGCCCCGCTGGAACCTCATATCCTTCTGGCAGATCCTCCAACTCCTGATAAACATACTCGACCGGCATGACCTTAGACAATCGGTTTCCGATCACTTCTTTGAATTCTTTCTCAATTGCCTTGCGAATCACAAAGACAACCTTTGTAAATCCCGCTTCTTTCGCATCATAAATTGAAAAATCCATGATAATCTCCCCGTTGGGAGCCATTTTCGCAAGCTGCTTGATACCGGTTCCGAAACGGGAACCGATGCCGGCAGCCATGATGATGAGGGTTGTGTTCATTTTTTCCTCCATAGAATTTCTCTATATCTTAGTAAGTTATTTATTCTCTTCCTCACAGATAGTTGTCTTAGTATACGTTCTATCACTAATAATATAGCGAGGTCTGGCTTTCACTTCTAAGTATATCTTTCCAATATATTCACCCAAAATACCAAGACAAAGCAGTTGGACACCTCCTATAAAACATATTAAACTTGTCATACTTGCCCATCCATTTACGGTTTCTCCGATAAAATACTCCACAAACGACCAAAGCACTCCGATAAAACTTAATACAGCAATAACAAAACCAACTCCCGTTATCATTCGAATCGGCTTAATGCTAAGACTCGTAATGCCATCAAAAGCCAGCGAAAGCATTTTACTTAGAGGATAATGGCTCTCACCTGCAATTCTCTCATGCCTTTCATAATATACGATCGTACTTTTAAATCCAACCAGGGGAACCATTCCTCTTAAAAAAATATTTACCTCTTTATAATTTGCAAACTCCTGAAGAACCCGGGAAGATATCAGACGATAGTCCGCATGATTATAAATGACCTCCACTCCCATCCAATTTAATAGCTTATAAAAAGACTCCGCTGTAAACCTTTTGAAAAAAGTGTCTGTATCCCGCCTGCTTCTCACACCATATACGATTTCATTTCCTTTTAAATATTCTTCTACCATAGAATCCATGGCATTGATATCATCCTGACCATCACAATCAATCGATATTGTAATATCACATTGATCCTTTGATTCCATCAAACCTGCTAAAACAGCATTTTGATGTCCTCTATTACGGCTTTGTGATATACCAAGAAAGCAATCATCTTTCTTTGCCAATTCACATAAAATATTCCATGTTTGATCTTTACTTCCGTCATTCACAAACATAATTTTACTCTTAACTGATATAATGTTTCTATTGATTAATTTCATTATTTCCTGTTTGAACAACGGCGCCGTAATAGGAAGCACTTTTTCTTCATTATAGCAAGGGATTATTATATATAAAACAGGTTTATTTTTCATTATTTTCACTACTTTCTTTTTGCTTCACATTTTTTTGCAAGCGATCGTATAAAGCAAATAAAACACAGCCTACTGCACTTAAAGATATTCCAACTTTAAAGGGTGTATATTCGTATCGAAACTCTATTATATTTTCTCCTTTTTCAACTGGTATTGCTATTAACCCATTGCAATTATACATTTCTGCATCATATCCATTGACCTTTACTTTCCAAAAGCGATCATACGGTATGCTATAAAATGCAAATTCTTTCTTATCGGCTTCCAGTCTAATATTTAAAGTATTTTTTTTAGTTTCAAAATTAGAATTAGGATTTTTATTTTGTATCGTTCTTTTTAGCAGCTCCTCCCCCGCCAATTCAATATATTCCGGCGCATGTTTTAATTGTTTCTCTACTTTTTCTACATCCTGATCTTCAATTACTAAAGTATGAAGCATGACCAAAGCCCGTAGTTCCGCAGAAACTTTGTTAAATTCTGACTTTGTTATATATGAATCATATAAAGTTCCCATCGGAAGCGCCGCTTGATTTGCATATATATAAAAATCTTGATTATTCGCATTCTTTATATGCTTTATCAATTTCAGATTGCTTAATTTTTTCATCGTAACGATATATCTGGCACCCAATAATTCCTGCATTCCGACCGGACCAGCCGGAGACATATTTCCTCTGTTGATTCCAAGCGCACGATAAAAATCAAAAACAGAAGAATGGCACGTACTTATAAAAGAATTCGTTGATGGGAGTTCATTTGTCATACTAAGATTATAGTATGTATATCCAATTCCCTCATCAAAATAATATCTGTAGGGCAATACATTCCTTTTCAAAAGTGATGGAATCTCCGTCAAATAAGTAGAAACATTTTTAGAATACTGATTTGATTCAATACGGAAATTTATCCCAGTATTATCCAGCGCCCCATTCTGATAATCAAAAACACTTACTCCCAACAAACATACACTAAAAAAGATAGTAGCACCTTTATATATTTTTGTGCACTCGCTACGCTTGTTTTTGATTATGGCTGCAAGCACCACCACTCCCAAAACAGCACTCATTATATTAAGCACAAATCGGTGAATCCGAAAAATTTCTATACCGTCATAATGTATCCGTTTTAAGCAGCATAGCGCTATTGTAAACGTCAAAATGACACCCATAGAAATTATCAATCCATATTTTAAAGAATCTCTATATTTATCCGCTTTTTCACAAACTACGGCCGTTGCCAAAGACAAAAGTAAGGAAAACATAAACAGCCATCTTCCATATCTATCTGGTGAAAATGCTATAAATACGCTATTCAAAATTGGAATCACTGCCATTACAAAACAACATTTAATCAAAGAACTCAGCCAATTTTTCTCATGAAAAATATATGTCAATACAAAAGCCAATCCGAACAATGGTAAGTAAATTCCCCAGCTTCCCCAGTCATTAGACACAATTGCAGAATATGAATCCATTGATTCCGCTGGAAAAAAGAAAGCCCCTACTTCAATCAGCCATTCTTTTACCGTCATTAAAAACCAGTCCGATATTGGTAAAACAGCAGTTGCCCGCTTATTTCCCATCATGGACAAAAATGTCGGAACTACAATCACACCCGAAATCAGGCATCCCAAAATTCCTTCCCAGAAACAAGTTAAAATATTTTTTATCTGTCCTTTTTCACGCAAATTTGGAAGTAAAAAACGGAAAATATAATATAAAACTGTAAAGCAGGTAGTGCCCCAGAAAAATATCGGATTACATAACAAATTCACGGCACATGCCAGTGCAAAACATCCCTTCTTTTTATCCAATATCATTTTGTCCAAGGCAGCCAGCATAAATGGGAACAACGCTATCACATCCTGGAAATGATAAAAAACAATATTAATACATTGTGCTCCCGAAAATGCATATAACATCGCGCCTATCAATATAGCATCTTTTTTATGTAAGTATCTTTTCATCCACAATGCAGATGAATATCCTGCGACCGCAATCTTTAATATAAATAGCCATCCTATTACCCGTGGATACAATTCTGCCGGGAACAAAAGGGAAATCCAGTAAAATACACTTCCAATATTATAAAAGCCAAATGATTCTAGTAGATTTCCTCCCAAATCAATTCCCCAGCTCCAAGTTTCTCCCGACTTGATTGCCCTGTTCATCAGCATTCCAAACGGAATTTCCTCTGCCGAAAAATCATTTGACAGTGCAAAATATCCATGATTTAAAATCATTGCCGGGATCATAATGATTCCGGCAATCAAAGCACACATTATAAATGCCTCCAGCTCAGGATATCTGTTAAAATCAATCTTTTTTCTTTCTTTATATGCTGTGCACATCCATGCTCTCCTTGTGCAATAAATACTTTTCTAGTCCCTTTGGAAAATATCTCTTGTATAAACCTTTTCTTTCACATCATCCAGCGAACTGTCATAGCGATTTGCTACAATCGCCTGGCTTAATTGTTTGAATTTACTCAGATCATTTACAACGAGTGACCCAAAAAATGTCTCTCCATCCTTTAAAGTCGGCTCATATACGATCACCTTTGCCCCTTTTGCTTTAATCCTTTTCATAACTCCCTGAATCGAGCTCTGTCTGAAATTGTCGCTATTACTTTTCATTGTCAACCGGTAAACTCCGATAGTCACATTCTTTTCTTTCTCTTCTTCGAATTCGTTATCATCCTCATATCCATAATATCCGGCTAATTTCAATACCTGGTCGGCAATAAAATCCTTCCGGGTCCGGTTGCTCTCTACGATCGCTTCAATCAAATTTTCTGGAACGTCCGCATAATTTGCCAGCAACTGCTTTGTATCCTTCGGCAGACAATAGCCTCCATACCCAAAACTAGGGTTGTTATATTGGTTGCCAATTCTGGGATCCAGACACACTCCATCTATAATCTGCTGTGTATTCAATCCTTTACTTTCCGCATATGTATCCAGTTCATTAAAATACGCCACGCGCAGTGCTAAATAGGTATTTGCAAAAAGTTTCACAGCCTCCGCTTCGGTAAAGCCCATAATCAAGGTATCGATATTTTCTTTAATTGCACCTTCCTGCAGAAGTTCTGCGAATTGCTGTGCTGCTTTCTTTAACCGATCATCCTTCAAATCTGTTCCAACAATAATACGGCTTGGATATAAATTATCATATAAGGCTTTACTTTCTCGAAGAAACTCCGGACTAAAAATTATATTTTTACAATTAAACTTTTCACGAACAGAGGTTGTATATCCAACCGGAATGGTACTCTTGATAACCATAATTGCATCCGGATTATATTTCATAACCAGCTCAATGACAGCTTCAACTGCTGACGTGTCAAAATAATGTGTTTTTGAATCATAATTTGTTGGCGCAGCAATAACCACATAATCCGCGTTACTATATGCCTCTTTTGCATCAAGCGTTGCTGTAAGATTCAATTTTTCTTCTGCCAGATATTTTTCTATGTATTCATCCTGGATTGGTGATTTTCCCCTATTAATCAACTCTACTTTTTCTGGAACAATATCAACTGCCATTACCTTATGATGCTGCGCCAAAAGAGTTGCAATCGATAAACCTACATATCCTGTGCCAGCTACTGCGATTTTTAAATCTTCAAATTTTTTCATTTTCTATTGCCTCTTCTTTTTTACAATTAATTTCATTTGAAGTCTATATTCTTTATGCTTTTCTCCAAATTTTCAATTACTTGCAATCGAAATTCAAACTCTTGTCGTTCTTTCTCTGTCAACGTTTCCAATATTAATCCTGCAAAATAAGATATAATTGCTGTCACGGCTATAAAACCAGAAACAATTAATGTCGGAAAATTAGGGACAAACCCCGTTTGAAGAAATTTAATAGCAATCGGAAGAAACAGGAGTGCTGAAGCTAAAATTAATATCGTAGAAATTCTTCCAAAGAATCCCAGTGGATGATAGTTTTTATACAGTTTTCCAATCGTTTTTAATACTTTAAATCCATCCGAATATGTATTAAGTTTTGATTCGCTTCCCTCTGGTCTATCCCTATATTCAATAATTACATTTTCAATCCGCATATTTTTATCTACTGCATGGATCGTCATTTCTGTTTCAATTTCAAAACCTTTTGACAGAACCGGAAAACTTTTAACAAACAAATAACTAAATGCCCTGTATCCTGTCATAATATCTCTGATATCCGTTTTAAAAAGTCGATTAATAGAACCTCTAACAATACAATTTCCAAAATTATGAAATGGACGCTTATTTTCATCAAAATATGTAGATGATAAACGGTCTCCTACCACCATATCCGTTCTTTTTTTGAGCACCAAATTTGCCATTTGTTTTCCGTATTCCGCTGGATAGGTATCATCTCCATCAACCATGATGTAACATTGAGCATCAATCTCTCTAAACATCCGTCGTATGACATTTCCCTTTCCTTGTGAATACTCATGCCTAACCACAGCTCCTGCTTTGGTTGCTAAATCAGCTGTATTGTCACTAGAATTATTATCATACACATATATAACAGCTTCCGGAAGCTCCCTTTTCCAATCGGAAACTACTTTTTCTATCGTTTGAGACTCATTAAAACATGGGATTAATACTGCTATTTTATCCATATCGCTCTCCTTATCTTCACGTATGTGTTTCTTGTAATATTTCACTTTTATTATTTTTTATAAAAAACACATTAAAACAAACGAACACAAATGCAAACACTGTTCCTACTTGCGAACGATATGTAAACCAAAAATGAACCCAAGAATGCCCCGGACATGCTAAAAACCATACATACGGAGCACATCCTACTAATAAACAAAATACATATTTCGGTTTTTCCTTGAAAATTCTATATAACAAAAACAACAAAATACAAATGAGCATCATAATCAATATTTTTCCAAACAATGAATTCCAAGCAATTAAGTTTATTGGAAATATTTGCTTTATCTCTTTTGAAATAAGCTCTAATACATCTCTGCCGCTTTTCATATCATACTCAGATGATTGTATTCCATATTTCTTTGTTTCCAAATAAGCATCTAAAATAATATTTTTTCTTAGGATAATTGATGATAAAATCCATTTACTCATCCACAAGCCAAGATATCCTATTCACCAAGAAGCACTACACTTTAACAAAAAGACAAACTTGTCTTTTATCTGTTCATTTTCATGTTTAACATCTCTCTTTATCAATAACATATTCATAACTAATGTATATGATGCCATTGGCGTCACTAATAAATCCAAAAAGCTAGTCACTCCACCTACAACGAACATTGTAGCCGATTCATCATAGTCTTTTTTGCAAACAACTATTATACCTATTAATGCTACAAAAAAGCTTCCAAGGAAATTACTTGATGAACATAAAACAATCATATTCACCGACAATAAAGCCATCAAAAGAGAAAATCCAATTTTTTTACCAAATGTTTTCTCACTAATTCGGCAAGTACAAAAAATCAAAATTATAAATACGGCCTGGTAAATCAATCTAATTTGAGGTAATGTAAAAAACATCAACAATGGACGAATAAACACCTCACTCCCCATCCAATGCCTAGCATAGTCTCTATATGAAACTTTCTCATTTCCATCACTCAAAATTAATTGATTTAATGCTTCCAGAGGATTCATTCCTTTGAAAGACGCTCTATAATCTCCCATCGCTAAATTTAATACATTCTTTTGATTCGAAGCATATGCTACATTTAAATAAATAGCCTCTGAATAATTATCTAAACGTTGTGCTGCACTATCTTTTCCAGAATAAAACATTCTTGGATATACTCCCTCTTCATTTATCTGTTCCATAGAATTCCTTATATTCTTCTGAATTGGTTCATTTGGAAGTATATATATTATTGTTTTCAAAAAAGTAAATACTGCACATAACAAAATAAATAGTACTATGTATTTTTTCAAAAAAGCCGATATTTTTGAGTTTTTCATTTTAATATCCCTTTATTATTCTTTTTATTTTACCTGGTAGAAACATAATGCTTTTCCCAATTTTAAATGTAATTGTATTTTTTACATTCTCTATTGCTTTTTGAATTTCTTGATCAATATTTTGTTTTATACAGTCAGCACTCCACTTCTGCGCGCACCAATCCACAATATATAATTTAAATAGATTCTTTTCTTTTAATTCAAGTCCTTCTACTGCAAATTGTTCCTCTCGAGATAACTTTAAAAATCCGTTTCTTGCTTCTCCTAATACGTTTTTTTGCAATTCGAGTACACTTTCCAAACACAATTCATTTATAAATTTATCATTCAAAAAAAGAACCATATATATATAGCAAGAAAACAATCCATATGAATGTTCAAATGTGGTCCGTGTCGTCATAATAGAATTACTTCTATAACGCCTATTAAAAAATTGATTTGGCATATGTACTACTCTTTTTGCCATTATCATACATTGATATGTATATAAATTATCCTCATGAAGAATTCCGTTTACAAAATGTATGTTATTTTCTTCTAAAAATGACTTTTTTACCATTTGAAGCGGAACACTTGTCCGATAATCCCCATTTTTTTGCATTAAAGATAATAATTCTACTCCTGTATACACACCATTATATTTTGCGCTTCTTATATAATAGTCTATTGCCGCACTAACCGTTCCTTCTAAATCATCATCAACAAAGCTCCGGCCATCAAAGCATATCATATCAAGCGAATCTTTTTCAGCTCTAAAAAACAACTTATAAAGTGCATTTTTATCTAAAATATCATCGCTGTCCATAAAATAAATATATTTTCCATTTGCCAATTCAGCGCCCCTATTACGAGTGACCGAGAGTCCCGAATTTTTCTGTGTATATACTGATATTCTATGGTCTTTACTTGCCGCTTCTAACAACAGTTCCAACGAATTATCCTTTGAACCATCATTAATACATATAATTTCAATTTCATCTAACGTTTGATTCATAATACTATTCAAACATTCTTTCAAATAATTTTCCGTATTATACACTGGTATAACAACTGAAACTTTTGGAATATTTTTTTCTTCATTTTTTAATAAAAGTGTCAACTTATTTTCTTCATAATTTCTATTTCTTTTTTCAATGCATTCTAAAATATACTTAGTTCCTTTGCATTGATACAGATGTTCTAAATTAGAATAAAACGTTTCTTCTTGTTCCAACAAATTCATCCTTGTAAAATGTTCTTGCTGCATCTCTTGATATATTTTCACTTTTGCCTCTTTTGTTTTAACTGAATTTATATTATAAACACATCCAGCTAAAGTAACCTCTATAAAACTTTTCTTTACCTCTTCATAAATTCCTTTTTCATTCAGCGCATCAAACACTTGCTCATATGCTTCAAAAAACATTTCTGGATTTTTACTTTTTACACTTTGAAGATTATTCTTTTGTCCAATTCTATAACTTATTAAAACCTCATCTATATATGTAATTTTATTCGCTAACGCTAACGATAATAATACAAAAAAAGCATCATTTGTATGCTGCAATTCCTGAAACTGCAATTTTTCTCTTTCAATAAATTTTCTACTATATAATTTTGTCCATGGACACGGTGTCGTAATATTAAATATCTTTTCCGGTATATCCTTTCGTGAAAATACTGACTTATCTCCTATATACTCTTTCCGCAAAAAATCCGGTCTTTCTTTATGTTCTCCATTATCTACATTAAAACACTCCCCTCCAAACAAAACTATATCTGCATTTACTTTTTTCCCTTGTTTATATGTTTTTTCCAATAGTCCTCTTTCAAACAAATCGTCCGAATCAAGGAATATAACAAATTCTCCATTTGCTTGTTTCAATCCATTATTTCTTGCAACTCCAGCATATAAATTTCTTTGATGTAAAATTTTGATTCTATCGTCTCTTTTTGAATATTCTTCCAAAATTTCCAATGAACGATCCGTCGAACCATCATCTACACAAATAATTTCTATTTCTTTTAATGTCTGACATATTAAGCATTCAATAGCTTCTTCTAAATATGTTTCTGCATTATATACTGGCATTATAACCGAAACTTTAATTTCACTCATTTGTATTCCTCATTAAATGTTATTTTTTAGGACTTTTTTCGGCTCCATAAAGCCAATTTAATACAGCGCGGTATATATAGCAAATATTTTCCAACTCGAAATGTTATTGAATTTTTTATTGCTTTTATTTCATTTTCCAATCTCTCATCTTCTTTTCTTTGCTTTTCTTTTAACAAAATCACTTCGTCCCTAAATCTTCTATAAAACGGATATCCATACTTCTCTTTTCTATCTATTTCTAAACAATCATACACTCGTCTGATCCACTCTTCAATTTCTGTCTCACCCTCTATAATTCCACAACAAATTATCTCTCCAAACTCCTCCGTCATCCGAAACCACGTCAAATCAACTAGTCTTTCCAGATGATTTCTAACTGCCATATCCATATCCATATAGATACCCTTCAACAGCGCTATCCGTTTTTCTCTTGTCCATTTCAAATCTCTATGACCATAACGATATCGATACACCACTTTCTTTACCGCATAAAACTTTTCGGCAGTAATCATCGCTTTTACAAAAAATGGAGGATCCTGAAATCGAATCAATTTAGGGAAATACAACTGATGTTCTAATATAAATTCCCGGTTATACAAAAACCTATGATACCCAAAATCAAACTGCCAATCCTCATATTCGATCACACCCTCATTTGGAAACACATATCCAAAATACTGTTCCGGAAACTCTGTCCTGACCTCTCCCGTTCTATCGTCGTATTCGCTAAACTCCCCACCGCATATATGACATCCGCTTTTTTCTGCTTTTTCAAAAAGGACCTCCAGAATATCCTCCTCTGGATACCAGTCATCTGGATCCATAAAAATCAGATATTTGCCGGAAGCCTTTTTTATCCCGTTATTTCTTGCTGTCGAAACTCCCAGATTTTCCTGACGAATCGGCAAAATTCTGGCATCTGCTTTCGCATATTCTGTCAGAATCTCCCATGAGCGATCCGTTGAACCATCATCAATACATACTACTTCTATCTCTTTTAAGGTCTGTCTCAAAATACTATCCAGACATTCTTTCACATATACTTCCATATTATAAATAGGAACAATTACTGATACTTTCGTCATACTTTCTCCTATCATTTCTATTTTCTTTGTTCCATATATGCATCACAGACAGTCTGTACTTCTCCCGCCATTTTAAGTACGCCATGATCCAACCACGCTGCATGATCACAAAGTTTTTTCACTGTCTCTATATTATGTGACACAAATAATAAAGTTGTTCCACCCTCCAGCATGTGACTCATGCGTTCCATACATTTCTGTTGGAAAAGGAAATCACCTACTGCCAGAATTTCATCAACAATTAAAATCTCCGGCTTTACCATCGTTGCAATCGAAAAACCAAGTCTGGCAGACATACCTGATGAAAAGTTTTTAATTGGTGTATCAAGGAAATCATGTAATTCTGCGAAATCCACTATTTCATCAAAATGGTCATCCATAAACTTTTTTGAATGTCCCAAAACAGTTCCATTTAAATAAATATTTTCCCGGGCAGTTAAATTCGAATCAAAACCGGCTCCTAACTCAATCAATGGGGCAATTTCTCCATGTACTGTAATACTCCCTTTATATGGTTTTAAAATCCCACTGATCGCTTTTAAAAGCGTTGATTTTCCCGAACCATTCATACCAATCAGCGCCCATGCTTCTCCTCGTTTTATTTTAAAAGAGACATCTTTGACCGCCAAAAACTCTTGAAATATCAATTCTTTTTTTATCAACTTAATAATGTATTCTTTCAGGTTATCAACCTTTTCACTTGCCATATTAAAGCGTATGGTCACATGATCTATTTCGATTGCATAATCTTCCATTCCAACACCTGTTCCTTAAATATATAAAATAAAATCATCCTGTTTTCGTTTAAACATCAAAATCCCAAAGAATAGCATAATGAATGCTATTAGCCAACCACCTAAAAAAACACGCGGTCCCGGAAAATGACCGTAATAAACTAAATCTCTAAATTGTGCCACATAATAGTACAAAGGATTTAATCCTTTTACTACGAAAGCGACACTGCTTGGAAGAGACTCCACAGGATAAAAAATCGGAGTTAAGTACATCCATGCTGTAATAATTGCCTGATAGATATACTGAATATCTCGGAAAAAAACATTAAACTCTGCAAGAAAAAATCCAAGTCCACAACAAAAAATATAGATTTGAAGTACTACTAACGGAAACAAGAAAAAAGTCCAATAAATCCGGGCACGTGTTACAAGCATAACAATAAAAAGGGCACCAAATGAAAAAAGCAGATCTACCATACAACTTGTCACTTTAGATAATGTAAAAATATATTTTGGCACATACGTTTTCTTCAAAAGTGCCGCATTACCCGTAACAGAAGTCATCGCCTGGTTCGTCGATGTGGACATAAAATCAAACAACATCTTCCCCGTAAACAAATACACCGGGAAATTTTCAATATTCCGGCTGAACATCGTCGAAAACACAATCGTCATAATAATCATGACAAACAACGGATTCAGCACACTCCACAGATATCCCAGAAAGCTGCGTCGATATTTCAGTTTTATGTCACGGCTTACCAGCTGTATCAGAAGATCTTTGTATTTCATAAAAACATTGATCCGGTCAATCCAAGCCCTCATTTTTTGCTTCCTTTCTCTATCTCCAAATACTGTTTCCATGCGTCCATGGATGTGAATTTTTGAATTTCCTTCTGGTACTTCTCAGCTGCTGTTTTATGCTTTTTCATCAGTCTCCATGCGTCACGGTAAAGCCCACATGCAAGCCACAACTGTTTCCACTCTCTCTTTGCTAGAACTGCTTTTCCCGAAAATGGCTCAAACAACACAACTTTTTTCTTTCGAAATGCCTGAAATGGAGACTCAACTGGCGATAAAGCGATTATTTTTTTATCCGCAGGAAGCAGCCAGCCATTAAACGTCACTTTTTTTATCAGATTCGCCGCTTTTCGCGCCGGACTGAAGTATTCGTCTACCGTTTTCACTTCATAGGAATCCCGGTAGTCATCCGCATATTGTTTAATCCGACGATAGTCTTCTTCCCCTAATTCTTCCTTCAGATTTTCAATCGGTTTCAGCGCGACCTGTTCCCGGAGCCAGTTATTCAGCTTTTCTGCATCCGTTTTATATAACCACTCCGGCCCGCGGCAGAAATCATAGAATGCCTGATACGCCAATCGCATTTCTCCGTAGCGAAATTCAATGATATCCACTGTAATACGTTTCCAAATCCATTTAAGGATCTCTGTCTGACTTCTCTCCTGTTCGTTCAAAGCTGTTGTGATTAATGTGTTTCTCACATCGTAATACGTATTTACGCCTGTAAAGGTAAGTTCAAATCCCTTATGCCATACGCCAAATCCATTTAAAAAGACAATTCCTGCTTTCTGGTTCCGAATGCCAAATTCGATATCATCATGGTGAAGGAACAGCGGAATCGGCAGGTTATCCGGGCGCACAAGATTTAAACTCATGCAGCAGCACCACCAACCGGAATATGGCATATTTTTATGAACCGCTTCACACATATATTTATCCGTACATACGTGAAAATCTCTTAAATCTGCCAGCGGGAAATCGTTCTGTACCACGAATTCTTTGAACCACTCTCCGGCTGCCTGCTGAATATACGGAAAATCCTCCCGCCACAGGCTTCCGCCCAAAGTAATATCCTCCCACTCATCCTTCCGCATCCCCAAAAATCCATATGCCCGCACAAAAAGCTCCGGATCCATCACAGCGTCATCATCCATCATCTGCACATGCGTCAGTCCCAGGCGTTCTTTCTCCTCGATCGCTTCAATCATGCCCCTCGTAAAGCCGCCGGCGCCGCCGACATTTCGGTTGGGAATGATGCGAATTGTATCTGGATGCTGGTCAGCCAGGCGGCTGATTTCTTCGTGTTCCGAGAGTGTTCTCCCATTATCCACTAGCCAATAGCAGAGATTCATTGATGCATTTTCCGGTCGCTCTAAAAAGCGGAGAACACTTTTTAAATTTCGCAGCACATACGGTTCGCGTTTAAATGTACAGACAACCGCCGCGATGCGAACCGGCTTTTCCTCCTGGCATTTTCCCTCATACCACCCAGACAGCTGCGGTACAGCTGATTTGCTGCTTATTCCTGGTTTTACTGAAAACCAGAACACACCTTTATCTATCTCCTGATACGGAAATTCCAATGTCAGCGGCTCCGGCTGTCCGCTCAATTCGATTTCACGAATCATGGTTTCGTCATGCATCAGCCGGACTGCCTGGCAATCGCCCACTTCCAGATGCAGCGTCAGTGTTTCCTGATTTGTATATTTTTTTCTTTTTTCTATATAAAAGAGATTGAAATAGCCATTGAAATCAATCCACTCACCATTCCGGTGGAAATACAGCTCTTCTTCCCTGCAAATGTCCGGTTCTGGGAACCGTATATTCTGTAATCTCATCCGCTCTTCTCCTTCTTTTGTTTCGTCAGAACTGACGTTTCTGATGTTTCAGCGCCCAAACCGCCGCCCCATACAACCGATACCGGCTCATCCGGAGTGCCTTTACCGCCTTATTCCGGTTTGCATGGTAAATTCCCGGATATTTTTCCAATAATTCTTTGTCAAACCGAACCAGCTGATTTCTCACCTTTTTATCCGCCGGAAGGCTCAAAAGGATCTTGACTCTTCCTGCCGCTACGCGGGCGATTCCGCTCTCGATATAGCGCAGTTTTTCCTCGGAGCAGTTAATTTCTCCATTCCGGCATTTCTGATAAAATGCACACAGGGATTCCAGCACCCGGTCGTAATTTTTCTTGTTCTGCACCATTTTTTCCGGGCTGACACTCTGACCTACACGTCCAATCCGGTACTGGTAGACAAAATCCGGCAGAAAGGACACGGTCCGCACCCACGGAATCGGATACAGGATGTATTCCGCATCGACGTAATAACAATGTTCGTCGATCGAAAGCGGCATCTGTCTCAAAATCTCTGTCCGCCAGGTAATCCCATGCATTTTCATATAAACCTGATCAGCGATACCATCCAAAACGTATGATTTTCCGTATTTCACACCCTTGAATGGCTCTTTCATCTCCGCCTTACTCGGAAAAGAGGATTCCTCCCCGCTTCCATTGTCAAACCGCCAGTAAAAGCCGCTGACAACCGCATCATCGCTGGTATGTGCCAATGCATCTAATAAATTTGAAAATGCCTGCGGCTCGACCCAGTCGTCGGCATCGACGACCTTTAGATACCGGCCGCGCGCCTCCCGGATGCCGCAATTAATGCCGGAACCGTGACCGCCGTTTTCTTTATGAATCACACGGACTGTATCGGGATAGATTTTTGCATATTGATCTGCAATTTTTCCGGTGTGATCTGTCGAACCATCGTCTACCACCAACACTTCCAGGCACGACTGCCCATTTTTCTGGTATCTCGCATCCGGTTCTGTCTCTCCTTTCTCCATGTCTGAAATTTCAGGTTTTTCAAGAACTAGACGTTTGTTTGTACATTCGTCACAGAGAGAGTCCAATGTGTATTTAATATATTTTTCCGCGTTATACGCCGGGATGACGACTGTCAGAAGCGTTTCCATTGTCCGCCACTCCTTCCGTACTTTCTTTTAACATCATGATCTTCGGGGTCATCAGCATCAGCTTCAGATCCAGAAGCAGAGAATAATTCCGTATGTAGGTCAAATCCAGTTTCAGCTTGTCATAGGAAGTCGTATTGTATTTGCCGTAAACCTGAGCATAACCAGTCAGTCCCGCTTTCATTTTCAGGCGATAGCAAAATTCCGGGATCTCTTCCTCTATCTCCGCCGCCAGCTCCGGCCGTTCCGGGCGCGGTCCCACAATCGACATCTCGCCTTTCCAGATATTAAAAAGCTGCGGAAGCTCGTCCAGACGGGTTCTTCGAAGGAAATGTCCGACCGGCAGAATCCGGTCATCATTTTCAGCCGCCAATCTGGCGCCTGTTTTCGCTTCTGCATTCTGAATCATCGTCCGGAATTTGCAGATCTGGAACTCTTTTCCTCCCTCTGTCAGCCTCGTCTGCTTATAAAACACTGGTCCCCGGTCGGTCAGATAGATTGACAACGCCACCAGCAGAAAAAATGGCGATAAAACAACGATTCCCAATCCTGAAAAGAATAGGTCAATCGCCCGTTTTACAAACCGCTGTCCCCCGGAAATTCCTTCATTTCTGGACAGAAGAAGCGGGCTGTCGAAAATATCCAGTTCTTCGGACGTCCGAATCAGAATGTCTGAAAGTTTCGGCACCGTATAGGTACGGATGTCCTCTTCAAAACATTTTTTCAACAGTGCATTCCGGCCCTTGGCCGGAATATCGCCGATAATCAAGGCGTCAAATGCTCCTGCTTCCCGGATGATCGCCTCCATTCCCGCCCGGATATGAATCGCTTTCGCCAGGTAATATTTATCCTCGCGCGAATTAATTTTTTCCATCAGATGAAATGCCGGACGATCGCCGCATACCAGAAGCATTCTTCTCGGCGGAAACAGCAGCCGGTACAGCCGCTGAAATAAATATGTCCAGACGATCGCCGCCAGAAGCTGTACCAGCGTCATCGCCAGCAAAATCCGCGGATCGTGAAATTTCTTATCCAGCAATGAGATTTGTATATAGGTAATAATATTTAAAAGCCCGATCGACAGTATCTGGGAGCAAAGCAGATTTCCCTTTTTCAGATATCCGATCCGGAATCCCCCATATGTATATAGGAAGAAAAACAAAATTCCTGCATACAGGGCGATCATCAGCCAGTTTCCTCTTCTCCAAAATGGAAATTCAATTAATTTATTGAAATAACCGTTCCAGACGCATCCATAAATTCCCGTCAGGACAGCCATCAAAATGACCGCGCCTCCCATTCGGAACAGCCTCTTGAATGGTTCGTATTGTCTCAAAATCGTATCCTCTCGCAACTGTCTGCTTTCTCACAGGCAAACTCCGCGTACAAATGTACGGTTCTTACCAAACAGTTACTTTCTTTCATCTTTTTTTATCCTGAACTATCAGGCGTGCATTCTTTCCCGCAACTTTTTCTGATACAAATAGCCGCGAATCCCAACCGGCAGTATGCTTGCCGCCACACGCACAGCACAGTTACTTATATATTCAGGAAATGTCAAAAATCCACTTTTATAAAAATGGGTCTGCAGACGTATATTTTCTCTCGCATACGCCAGACCGCCGCGCCGCTGCATCATGCCATTTCCCGTTCTCGCGTATACCAGCACATCCGGCAGATTTTCCGCCCGATAACCAGCCTGCAGCATCCGCACCCATAGTTCGTAATCTTCGGCACCCTTCACGGCACGATAATTGCCAACCGCTAAAACAGCGTCCCGCCGCATCATAACCGCCATGTGGTTCATCGGGTTGCGCTTGCGGGCAAATATAAGAATCTCCTCATAACCGCACGGCAGCGTCCGGGTACCGGTGATACAACAATCTTCTGGAATCTCCACCGGCTCTTTCGGTGTATCTATCGTCCACTGCATATTTGCTGCTTTTTCCAGCGAATCCATCTCAAACTCGGCAATCGCCCCGCTCGCCAGCGCCAGCGCTGGGTTGCCTCGGAACTGCACCAGCTGCTTTTCACATCGTTCCGGACAGGCGATATCGTCGCTGTCCATGCGGGCAATCAGATTATTTCGGCAGCTTTCCACCCCTGCTGCCAGTGCCGGTCCTATGCCGCGATTTTCCGGCAGACGCACGATTTTCACCTGTTCGGACCATGTTTCTTCTAATTTTCTGATTACTGCATCGAGTTCTTCCGTCAGCGGACCATCGCAGACCAGGACAAACTCATCCGGGGAAACACTCTGTTTCATCATGCTGAGCGCCGCCCGGTAAAAATAGAACGGATTTTCCTTTCGGTAAACAGGCATCAGAACGGAATACTTCATATCTAAACTTCTCATATGCCTGCCACCTGCTCCCGGTTTTCATCGCCTTTTACACGGATCGCCAGTTCGACCCGCCGTGCTGCTCCCAGCATCGGTATCTCCAGCGTCACAACCCGTTTTCGGATTCGTTTCCGCACGATCTGTCCCAGCGACTCTCCCAATATGCCTTCCGCCGACACGAGCTCTCCCGCCTCGTTTACCTGTACGAGAAATCGTCTTACCGTATGCTGCGGATCCTCTCGAAGCAGACGTTTCAGGAAATCTTCCTCCGCCTTTTCCAACGGTACTGCCTTCTCATCGAGCGGAAGCTTCGCAGAACCAGCCAAAATTCCTATCTTCTGTTCCAGTTCTCCCGCATCATCCGTATCCACAAAGATATATCCCGGAAACATCGGCTCCACACCGATGTGATAAATCCCGCCCATCCGCCAGGACCGTTCTTTAGACAGCACAAAACAGGGCTTATCCGACTCTCCCGAATAAACCCGGTTCAATTTCTCTGCCATCTCAGCTTCTCTTCCTGTAGGCGTTTGTACTGCGTACCACATACCGAGCTTCTTCCTCTCGTTTTTACAGTTTTCGCAGAATACCTAGTTCTGCGAAATTTGGAGGAAATTTCAGAGACACAAAAGGAGCTTTATTTTGACAATATTGATTTTTAAATAGTATTAATTGGAAATTTGCTAAATAATTGATCAGAAATGCGTATCTTAATAATTTCATAATAGATTCTTGGGAGAAACTTCTATTGAATTCGCTCTAAAAGCATAGTATAATGAACAAAGATTTCGCAGAACTAGGTATTCTGCGAAATCTTTATTGTTTGATTTATTTTGCAATACTATACATTATATATACACATTATCTTTATGCTCAAATTGTGTATAATTGCCCTTACTTAGTTTTTTAACATACAAAAAGCAGAGATGGATCTTTTTATGATTTCATCTCTGCTTCCCAATTTTCTTATTCTTTTATGTCCTACCGAATTTTCCGATAGAACCGTATATCCCTTAATACCGTTATCTTAGATCCTTACTTTTTCTTCACCATACACCGTTTCTTAAAAAACGAAATGCCATAGCAGAGTACCTGATCGTAGTCATCCTCATACTCCTTCGCATACATTCTGTCATCAATCTGCCACAGAGCTGTATCGCACTCACTTTCTAATTTTTCCAGATTTTTCGTATACTTTGCCTCAAAGACTGCAACCCGTGCATTGATGGAATCGTAGACGACCACATCACTGCGCCCCTCTCCATGCTCCTTATTGGAATCCACCATATACCCAGCACCGGTAAAGATTCCAGCGAGAAAAGCATGGTAAAAATCTTCCCGATAATCATGGTAACTGATCGTGCGCCGCAGCAAAGCATTCATCTCTCTTGTAATGCCCTCGCTGTCACCGTTCCAGACCGCATCAAACAGGGCATTCCGATCACATTTCCTGGTGCTGTTATCGAACCATTTGATAACGATCGTTTCAAAGATCTCTTTAATTTCCGCATTCGGAATCATAAGGGCAGACATGCCATCTGGTAGTTCATCCTTATAATCAGCTCTGTGCGCTTTCGTTAAGTATCTTGTCAGATACAACATGCTCTGTTTTTTATCGCTTATTTCAAATATAATAATTATTTCTGTCTCGCCTTAAACGCCCGGTCAATCTCCCGCTTCGCGTCCTTTTTCGCCAGATCGTCTCTCTTATCATACAGCTTCTTACCGCGTGCCAGGCCAATCTCTACTTTTACGAGACTTCCCTTAAAATACACCTGCAGCGGCACCAGCGTATATCCTTTTTCTTTGATCTTTGACATCAGGCGGCGGATCTCCAGTTTGTGGAGAAGGAGTTTCCGCACACGCAGCGGATCTTTATTAAAGATATTTCCCTTCTCATATGGGCTGATATGCATGCCGAATACATACACCTGACCGTCGCTCTCGATCTTGATAAATGCTTCCTTGATGCTGCATTTACCCATGCGGATCGATTTGACCTCGGTACCGAATAACTCGATCCCGGCTTCGAATTTATCATCGATAAAATAATCATGGTAGGCTTTCTTATTGTTCGCCACCATCTTGATTCCTGCTCCCATTTTAATTCCTCTTTCCCTCTCTACTTTTTACATCTTATTTTACAATCTCCTACTTCCAATACACCGCCGGCATAAAATCAATCGTCCTCGCATACCGGTCGCACGCAGTCACGCGGACGCGGATAGTCTGACCGAGTTTGTACGTCTTTCTCGTCATCTCTCCGACCAGCTCATAGTGTGCTTCGTCAAATACGAAATAGTCGCCACGCAGTTCATTGACATGAACTAATCCTTCAACCGTGTTCGGCAGCTCGACATAGAAGCCCCAGTTGGTGACACCGGAAATGACTCCCTCGAATTCTTCTCCGATGTAATGTTCCATGTACTGGACTTTCTTCATCTTATCTGTTTCGCGCTCGGCTTCGTCAGCGCGGCGCTCCAGGGCCGAGGTCTGGACTGCCACTTCCGGCAGGATTTTTTCAAAATGGGCAGTTTTTCGCGCATCCATATTGCCGTGCAGGCACTCTTTGATGATCCGGTGGATCTGCAGATCCGGGTAACGGCGGATCGGGGAGGTGAAATGGGTATAGTATTTCGCCGCCAATCCAAAATGACCGGAGTTCAAGGTCGAATATTTCGCCTGTTTCATGGAGCGCAGCGTCAGACGGCTGAGCAATGCCTCCTCCGGCGTGCCCTCGATCTTTTCAAGCAGCTTTTGCAGCTCTTTCGGGTGGACTTCGCCGCCCGGCATCCGCAATGTATATCCAAAGTTGTTGATGAACGTGCCGAGTTTCGCCATCTTCTCCTCATCCGGTTTCTCATGGATTCGGTAGAGGAACGGCATTTCCTGCCAATAATAGTCCTCGGCTACCGTCTCATTTGCCATCAGCATGAAATCCTCGATAAGCTTCGTCGCCGCGTTGCGCTCATACGGCTTGATCTCGATCGGGCGTCCTTTGGCGTCGAGTAAAATCTTGCTCTCTGGAAAGTCGAAGTCAATCGCACCGCGCTCCTGGCGCCTCTTGCGGAGAAGCTGCGAAAGTTCTTTCATTTGCAGGAATAAATCCACAAATTCCTTATATTTCTCCTTTGTCTCTGCATCATCATCCGTGATGATCGCATTGACCGCCGTATACGTCATCCGGCGATCGACGCGGATCAATGTCTCTGCAATCTCATGTCCGATCACGACGCCTTTGTCATTGATCTCCATGATACAGCTCAGCGCCAGGCGATCTTCGCCCTGATTCAGGGAACAGATACCGTTTGAGAGTTTATGCGGCAGCATCGGAATGACGCGGTCGGTCAGATACACGCTCGTTCCGCGCTTTAATGCCTCGCGATCAAGCGGGCTGCCCTCGCGGACATAATGGGTCACATCCGCGATGTGTACACCGAGCCGGTAACCCTGCTCCGTCTTTTCCAGCGTGATCGCATCGTCGAGATCCTTCGCTTCCTCACCATCGATCGTAACTGTCGGCAGATCTCGCAGATCCTTGCGTCCCGCCTTGTCCTCCTCGCGGACGGTATCCGGGATCTCTTCAAGCTGCGCCATGACCTCCGACGGAAATTCTTCCGGCAGACCGTATGCTTTCACGATCGATAAAATATCGACTCCCGGATCGTTCATATGTCCGAGAATGCTGGTGATCACGCCCTCCGGCTTCTTATCCGGGCCGTTTCCGTAATCCTTGATCTTCACGATGACCTTATGACCGGTCACTGCGCCCGCGTCACACCCCTGCGGGATGAAAATGTCGCGTGAAATCCGTGGATTGTCCGGGATCACAAAGCCGAAACCGCCGTTTTTCTCATACAGACCGACCAGCTCCTGATTGGCGTGCTCCAGAATCCGCACGATACTTCCCTCGGCTCTGCGTCCGCCGTCGCTCTCCTGCTCAATCACAACCAGCACCTTATCGCCGTGCATCGCGCCCTTTGTTTTTTCACGCGGAACGAACACATCCTGCTCACGTCCCTCGATTGTCACAAAACCGAAGCCCTTCGGGTGTCCCGAATAAATACCTGCCTCTGAAAATGTCTCCGGGCGTCCCAGCTTGCCCTTGCGGGACATGCTGATTTTTCCCTCTTCCAGCAGATGATCGATAACCCGCTGCAGCTCCCAGCGCTGTTCCTTCGGAATATTTAAAAGAAGTGCCAGCTCCTTCAGCTTCATCGGCACGTATGCCGGTTCATTCATGACATCCTGAATCATCTTGCAGCGGCGGGTAAACTCCTCCTCGGAAGCACCAGCATCCTCACGCTCCTTCTTGCCGCGCTTTTCGCGCTTCTTATTCATCCCACGCTCAAACTTCCGATCACGGTCTTTCTTTTCCGCTTTATCCTTTTTCCGGCGCACTGATTCCTCTTTCGGACCTTTCGCACGCTCCGGCTTTTTCTTCTTTTTTCCGTACCTCTCTTCCCACTCGCCGATCAGCCCATCCCCATCAATCTGGCGCTGTACGCTGCTCTCCCGGCTTTCTCCGGACATTTTCTCTTCCCGCGCTTCTTCTTTCCGCATCGCAAACCGCTGTTCTGCATTCTTCCGGATCGTCTCCAGCATATCATCCGAGAGCTTCATCTCCGTCTGCTGACGTTTTTCAAACGTCTCTCTTTCTCTCCTGCGATTTTCCGGCATTTTCTGTCCTTCCTCTTTCTGTGAAGCTGCCGCACTCTGCATCTGCGCCTGGCGCTTCTGCTGTTTTGCGTATTTCTGAGCCTCGCTTCTCTTTATTTTTCCCATGATTTTATCAAATATGTTCAAATTTATCTCACTTCTCTTTCTCAATATGAAAAAAAGGCTGCCACGCGACAGCCTCTTAAAGGTTCCTTACAGGAATTTCAAATTCAAAACTAATGCAAGGATCAGCCACAGAATTGCAGCATATTTGGTCAGCTTCTCCAGCTTTCCTTCCATAGAACGGCTTTTATTTCTGCCCCAGTAGCTGTCAGCCATACCGCCGATGGAACCGGACAGACCTGCCGATTTGCCCTCCTGCAGTAGGATTACCGCCGACAGGAATACACAGATAATAATAAATATGATCGTAAGGATCGTCTTGATCATCTTCGCACCTCCTGAATAAACATAGTAATCATAGCATATTTTCGGCGGAAGGACAACTGTTTTTTTCCCGACTTCAACCCGGGAATTTGCCGTATTTAAATGCGAAGCCACGGCAAATTCCGTTACCGGGCTTGATTTTATCTCCCGTCGTGCGATACAATAGAGTTCTATCACATTTACAATCAGCGAAATCCTTTTTTTCATGGGAACAGCTATTTTTTATCATAAAATGAGTCAGGAGGGTTCTATTTTGAAAAAATTCACTTCGGCGTTTGGGCGTCTGTTTCTCTCTGCCGTCCTTATTTTTCTGGTGTTCTACACCATGATGCCAGCCATCAATCTGCACGATCAGGATTTCATCGTATTCCTGATTATCTGCATTCTGATTGTACTGGCAGTCAACTTTATGGAAAGCATTCTCATATTTCTGAAAACAGTGCAGCAAAACCGCGGCGTTGAGATCGTGCGCGATCCTGTGACTGGACGGATGGTTCTGCGGCGCAAGTACGCCGACGCCTCCGGCAGTCCGTTTGCCGGTTTTAAGGCGATGGGACGCCCGTGCAAATATGGCACGATCGCGATCGCTGTCCTGATCTTCTTTTCCCTGATCGCCTCGGCGGCGGGCATCCAGCTTTTTAATGCGTCCCGCTACCGCGATCTGATCACCGTTACCGAGGGCGATTTTGCCTCAGATGTCGCAGAGCTTGGCATGTCGCAGATCCCGGTCGTTGATAAGGACACCGCCTCCCGGCTCGGAAGCAAAAAGCTCGGTGAGATGACCGACCTGGTCTCCCAGTTTGAGATTCAGGAAAATTACACACAGATCAACTACAAGGGGACACCGTACCGCGTGACGCCTTTGCGCTATGCCGACCCGATCAAGTGGCTGTACAACCAGAAGAAGGGACTTCCGGCATACATTGCTGTCAATATGGTCGATCAGAATACTGATCTCGTCTGGCTGTCCTCCGGCATGAAGTATTCCACCAGTGAATATTTCTTCCGCAATATCAACCGCTACATCCGTTTCTGCTACCCGACACGGATGTTTGAGACGGTCTCCTTCGAGATCGACGACGATGGAAATCCATACTGGGTGGCGCCGACCATCGCCTACCGGATCGGCTGGTGGAACGGCAAGGACATCGACGGCGCGATCCTCGTCAATGCTGAGACCGGCGAATCTAAGTGGTACGCCAAGGCGGATGTCCCACAGTGGATCGACCAGCTCTATGATTCGAACCTCATCATGGAACAGCTCGACGACAACGGCAGATTTCAGAATGGTTATTTAAACTCTATCTTCGGTCAGCGCGGCGTGCGTCGGACGACCTACGGCTACAACTATCTAGCCATCGATGACGATGTGTGGCTGTACACCGGCATGAGCTCTGTAACCTCAGATGAGTCGAACATTGGCTTCGTCCTCGTCAACCTGCGGACGAAAGAAACGAAATTTTACACCGTTCCGGGCGCCACCGAGCTCGCCGCAATGGATTCCGCGCGCGGACAGGTGCAGCACTTAAATTACAGTGCGACCTTCCCGCTTCTCTTAAATATTTCCGGACGACCGGCATATTTCATTTCCCTGAAAGATGCTGCAGGGCTTGTGAAAATGTATGCGTTCGTCGATGTCGCGCAGTACCAGATCGTCGGCACCGGACAGACGATCGATGAGGCGAAGCGCAATTACCGTGAGACGCTGGGACAGGAGGAAATCGAAGATCCGACTGCCAAGGAACCGGCGGCAAGCGAGAATGTCTCCGGCACGGTCGAGGCGATCGAGAATGTCGTCATTTCCGGCAACACCTACTACTATTTCACGCTGACCGATGACCGCACCGACAGCATCTACACCGCTGCGATCACCGTTTCCGAGCGGCTTCCATTCGTGCAGGCGGGCGACTCCGTTTCCTTTGAGTGCGTCGAGAATGGTTCTACAAAAGAAGTTATAACCTGGAGGTAAGATAACATTGAAAAGTGAAGATATGATTTTAAAGGCAGCCATCGTGCACATCCTTGATTCTTCGGTGGGAATTCCGGTTCTCTCCGACCAGAGCATGGAGGTCGGACCCGATTTTTCCGACTTCCTGAAAGCGCATATCGAGAAAATAACGGAAAGTGACGATGTCAAGCACTGTACATTTGCAGAAGGATCCGAGGTCAAAGAGCTGCTGCAAAACTGCACCCCGGACAATTTCGTCGAGACGAGCAAACAGCTCGCCGAGCGCCTCTACGACATCATGAATGCGAATATTGACATTCCAGCCGCCGATGTGGCGATGACCGTGTTCGGCTGCAAGGGCAAGGATTATCTGGCATTCTTAAAGATGAACTACAAGACCTCCTACACGCATCAGACCAGGGAAACGGACGGCGGCAACAGCAACGAGATCATTTTACAGCGCGCACTGCTTCCGGGACAGGGACAGCGCCTCTCCGAGGCGTTTGTCCTCGATCTCTCCGACGGCTCCCTGATTCTGGCTGAGAAAAAATATGAGGTCAACGGCGAAAAATGCTTCTATTTCTCCGAGCTCTTCCTCGAATGCCGCGCCCCGCTCTCCCAGAAATCCAAACTCGACATCGTCACCCGCGCCGTCGATCAGGTTGCCAAAAAATATTACGGCGACGAGGATGCACAGAAAAAGATGGAAATCAAAGACATTATCTGTAATGAATTAGAGGAACAGGGCGAAATCAAGGTGTCCGAACTGCGCGAAAAAGTATTTCCCGGCAGCCCGGAGATGCTCGAGGAGCTGGATGAAAAACTCGACCGCTACAACCTCTCCTACGAGACGGTCGCGCCGAAAAATGAGCAGACGATCAAGAAATTCCAGAAACAGAAGCTGTACACTGACACCGGCATTGAGATCACGATCCCGATGGAAGAATACAGAAATCCCGACCATGTGGAGTTTATCACCAACATGGACGGGACAATCTCGGTGTTGATTAAAAATATTGGGATGCTGAGCAGTAAATAGCATCTCACACAAAATTTATTTATCGGCTGATTCAAACGATTGCGATACATAATAACAGAAACATCCATCAGTCATGCCGCTGATCAAATCTTGTATACACCTCACAGAACCGCGCCGCAAACGACGGCTCGCGTCCACCCGCATACAGATGAGAAACATCCCCAAAACTGCTCATGCGGAAGGATGCGACGCCGGAGCGGCGCTCTTCTGTATAGAGCACCGTCACCGACGACGGCGCCGCACAGGTTCCGTGCCAGAGCTGCATCGGAGAGATATTTAAGAGATGGGAAAGCAGGACGCACTCGACGCCAAAATGACAGAATAAAACAATCGTGTCCTCATTCGGTGCCACGGCCCGGTAAAACAGTCCATTTCTCACATATCCGTGCCGTCTGAGCAGCCGGTCAAGCGCTCCATTCACCCAGTCGTACTCTTCTTTTACATGGGCGTTCTGAAAGATTTCTGTTTCATGCCAGTGATCCTTATCAAAATACTTCGGCTCCGCCATCCACGCATCCGGCAGCCAGTCCCAGACACAGTGCCCGGAATCCTTTCCCGGATGTACCGCCTGCGGGGCAAATTCACGCAGCCAGCTGCAGGTTTCTGCCGTGCGGCAGGCTTTTTTTAAGGTCAGGGACGCCGTGTCCTTCGCACGCCCCAGCGGCGATACATAATAAGCCGCCACCGGAATCGGCGCCAGACGGTCTGCCAGAAGCTTTGCTTCCTCCCAGCCAGCCGGGGTCAGGGAATCAATTGAGTAATCAGGATCCGCATGGCGGACAATCAGAAGGCGCATAGGAAAACTCCTTTCGTAAAGAAATGTTACAAAACCAAAAAGCGCGGTGCTCATGACCAAGGGATGTATCTGGGCGCGGGCAAAATCAGAGCATCTTCCGATACTCCTGCTTCCACCCATTTAAAAGTTCTTCCGCACTCTCCATCCGCCGGACCGGATTGCGGTCAAACATCGTCTCGACCATGCGGACATTCCCGCACTTCTCCGCGGTCTGGTTCGCCTCGTCGAGTTCCCGTTTCCAGATCTTCTTCTGTTCCGGCGTCATCGCAGCCGCATGCCGCTCCTTAAGCTCCAGCTTCGGGTCAATCAAGGCAAGCTGGTACAGGTGCTTCAGCATCTCCGGGCTCTTGTCGAAATTGTAGGCCATTTCATAAGCGGTAAACGCTTTCTCAAACCAGAAAATCCCGGCATACGCCGCCCCGATATTGTTCCAGATCTTCGCAGTAAATTCGTCAGTCAGCGATTTGACCCGCCAGTCCTCCAGAATCCGGTTGTAGTAATAGATCGCCGTCCCAAACTGCCGCAGGCGGAAATAGTAATCCGCCGTCTCCTTCCGGAACTCCGCCGCATTCATTTTGCGAAATGCCGCCAATTTCTGGCGGTATGCCGCAATCTCCTTTGCCGTATAATAACAGCACTCCTGCAGAATCACGATCGGCAGCTCGTCCTGGCTCTCGCCGCTCCGCTGCCATGCCTCCAGTTTGCCGGCCAGAAACGAAAGTCCCAGCTCCGAACGGATAAACTCAATCAGGCGGTCATCCACAAATCCATCCAGCACCAGAAGCGGATTCTGATAAATGACATAACACAGCTCCTGCGATGATGCGATATGGACGCCCAGCCGTTCTATGTAAAAAGGATGTCGAACCGGCTCCTGCCGGCAAAGTATCAGACTCATAATGAAACCTCTTGTTTAATCATCCGGTTTGTCGCCGGAAACAATTCTCCAAATCCCAAATCACGTATCATGACGATCATCGTGTCTTCCCCGGTAAATCCAAATGCCATCTCGATCCGGGTCGTCCGGTCCGGGCGTTTCGGGAATCCCTCGAGCGGAATCTTCACCGTCTTCTTTTTGCGCGGTTCCAGCGGCTGGAGTGAAAATTCTACCTCCGGCGTGCCCGACACGATAAATTCCGCCGTCATTTTCGTCTCATACCAGCTGTCCCCGGCGGATGCCAGCACCAGCTGTCCCTCTTTTTCACGCTCCTGAATCTTTAAGGAAACCGTTGTTTTCAGCCGCCCCTCACAGATACAGGTAAAATGGTACGCACTCTGCGCTTCACAGAGATCTTCCGAGCGGATCAGCGCCCCTCGGGTAAATACATCCATCTCCGCAAACACCCGGCGCCGTTTGCAGATCTGCTGCATAAAATCTGCCGCCCAATCCGTCTGTGCAAATCCCCTGCCGGTCAGGATGATCGCTGAAAACAGGCGCTTCTGCATCAGCCGTTCCGCACAGGAGGAAAGGATCCGGTCTGCCATATGGATGCCCGCGTCGCTGTCCAGCACATTTAAGTGGAATGACTCCTCCAGTTCCTCCTGATCCGCGACCACCTGCATCTGGCGCAGCCCGCGCTGCACTCTCAATTCATAATAATGAAGACCATTCTCCGAAAGTTCAAACATTCCCACCTGGTTGCTCCAGACTTCCCGTTTCTGGCTCATCACGTAATATACAAAGCTCTCCGCGTGACTGATCACATGCACCCGGCTCCGGTCGATTTCCAGAAAATCGGCACAGTACATCAGGCAGTCCACCAGCTTTACCTCAAGCTTTGGCACCGTGATCACCAGGTTTTCTATCTCTTCTTTTCCGGACGCCTGTCTGGGAATCGCAAGCACCTGCTTCAGGAACATTTTCAGCAGATATAAGCCCTCGTAGCGGACACCGTCGATCGTGGCGGTGCCGTCCTTCATCGCCAGGGAAAGCAGCTTATCTTCCACTACCATGCCCTCTAACGCGCCCCCGGCACTCTCCTCTGCCACCCGCCAGACGTCCGAATCCGGTTCTTTTCCGATCCGGGTCGGAACCGACCAGATCGTCTCCTGACCCTGACAGGATATATGTGTGCATGAATCACACAGATCCATGCCAATTATAAGTCCATTCATCTATCGTTTGTCCGTCTGTCCCTTTCCTCAGGCGATCGGGAAAAGTGCGCTTACCGCCGCATCTCTCTTCTGGTACTCCCGCATCTTTTCCCGAAGCGCCGTCTCGTTATTTACTTTTAAAGAAAGACTCATCTCATTGAGCGCCGCAAACCGGCTTTCCCGGCTGCGTCCCGGAATCTCCCGGCAGGAAATCTCTCCCTTTTCTTTCGTCTTCCGGACGCCGTCCTCTTCCTCTTCGATCTGATATTCCAGCGTCTCGCCCTCAAAAATCACCTTTTCACGAATGTAAATATCCCGGTAAACGAGACGCATTTCCTCATAGTGGAACTCTTCCTCCTGCGGCAGAATCCGCAGCCGCAGATACGGGCGCACCGCCCGGTTTCCGTGATACTCGATGATTTCTTTATCTAAAATATTGCCCGGGATATGGATAAACCGCGCCAGATCTTTAAAATAGGCAAAAATCATGCCCGCATCTAAAAGCACATCCACCACCGACTGGCACAGGCGCCGCTGTTCCTCCGAAAGCTCCGGCAGCGTCGCATAATACTTTGTCAGCGCCAGCAGATAAATATCCGGGATCCGCTCCCGATCCGAGCTTCCCTGCACAGCACCCTCCAAAAATGCGAACACCTTGTCGTCCGTCGGACGGTTTTCCAGAAAATATTCCACGCTCTTGACCGTGAAATACGCTCGCACGACAATTTCCCCTGTTTTCTTGCGTGACGCATAAAGCTCGAACACCCGGTCTAACTTTGCTGTATTGCCGGTAAAGAGCATCTGCGCCACCAGCCGTTCCTCCAGATCGTACGTCTCCACCCGGAGCCGCAGCCCCTGCATCAGGACGCGGTACATCTGATCCACCGTACCGTTGAAATGTTCGCAGAGATAATCGAGAATCACACTGTCCGGCTTCTCGTGTTCAAAGACATACCAGGTCAGATAAAGCAGGTGGTCATCCCGGTCAAAGAGATTTTGAAGCAGCATTCTCCCGCAAAGCCGCAGCAGCAGATTGACCGGCAGACCTTCCAGACCATACCGGCACACCATCTCATACGCCTCGCTGAAATGCCCGCACCGGATCAGCGTCCCGCAGACGCCGTTTCTCTCATCCCGCGTCAGCTGGTCCTTGTCAAGACTCAGAAGGTATGAAACACTTCCATCCTTTTTCTCATCCTCAATCCCATCCGCCATCCTCTTATAATACCGCACGATCGCTGACAGCACCTTTGCCCTAAACAGCGGGTGCAGCTCCATCTTCTGATCCGCGTGCTCCAAAAGGATCGCATCGTCCCCGGTCAGTACCTCCTTGCGGCAGGCTTTTGCACACGCATTCATAAAGAGGAACGGATGCATCGGATTCATTTCAAAACAGGTCTGTAAAAGTTCCTCCATATCCGTAAATACCGGCTGGATGGCGCAATTTACCCGCGCATACCGCGTCTCATTTTCATCCTGGAATAGAACCAGATCGCGCTCCGAAAACAGCGGCACATACGCCGTGCCCTCGTTCAGCACATACGCGTCCTCCGTCATCTGCTCCTCATGGCGCACCACCACGTATTTCATCGCCGGTTCCCGGCATTCTACCCGGCAGGATTTCAAAATCCCCGGCAGGACACGCGCCATCTGCGTATCGATCAGTTCCGGATAGATCAATTTCCGGTACAGGACCGCCAGGGCACCGTCTATCCGTTCCTTGAAAAGCTGATCCACCGCAAACTCTTCCATCGCCCGCTCGTACATCCGGTAAATATCCGAATCCGGCGTTCCATATGTAAGAAGGTTCGCATAAAGCTTCGCCAGTGACCCCGCATCCAAATTTGCCGAATACGAAAAGTATAAAAATACCTCACGCGACATCAGGCGGTCATAATTCTCCGGCATCGCATATAAATAATATTCATACAGGCGCGTCAGACTCAAATCTGCCTCCAGCGCCCGGCTATACCATTCAAAACAGGCTGTCTCCCGGCAGTCTCCCCGGATCAGCATTGCACAGAGCGCCTCCAAAATCTCCGTCTCCGGATACAGCCCGTAAAGTTCCGTCAAAAGGCGTCTGTAAAACTCCCGGTACGAACGGGACGCACGCATCACCCGGACCGCCGCCAGTGCCAGCTCGCGGCTGATAATTTTCCGGCGTGCCCCATAGTACAGGGCATGAAGCTCAAAATTGCCCGCATTGTCTAAAAGGATCGGATCACTCTCCAGAAGTTTCAGTCCCGCCGCATAGAGGAATGGGCTGTGACAGCCGTCCTTAAACTCCTGCTCCATGCTGATCAGCACCGTAACCGGATTTTTCTGCAGTTCCTCATCCAGACGCAGAAGCATCAAATAATAAAACAGGCTGCTGCCCGTCTCCTCCGACGCATACTGCTGCAACAGGCGGATCAAAGTGTCCTTCTGCTCGGCATTGCCGGTCAGCGTCACGTACAGATAGCGGTACAGGCAGTTAAGCTTCCGGTCGCCCGATATTTTAAGCGCCGCTGAATCCTGCAGTTCCTTTAAAATCGTCTGCGCTTTCTCGCGCCGATCAGTCAAAAGGTATAATTCCGCCTGCAAAAGCCGCAGTCCCGCGTCATAGTGCGTCATTTTCATCAGATCCAGCTCCCGCTGCATCTGGTGAACCGCCTCCGTGCCGCCGATCCCATTTTCATACGCCAGACGGGCAGTCAGATAATTTCCAAGCTCTTTCTGGAATGACATATGTGCCCGGTCGCATCCGCCCGCATCGGCAGCCGATGCCTCGATCGGGATCCGCACTGTTTCTCTGGCAGTGTGAATCAGGACGGCACCGAAATTCTTTCCGGCATGCAGCCGTTCCGCCAGAATCCGTACCGGAAGACGGAGCAGACCATCTTCAAAATCCGCCTGCGTCGCACTCTTCTTCGGCAGATGGAGGAACTCGCCGTCTGCCGTCACCTCCAGGTACACACTGCCCCAGTTATCCATCCGTATCTCGATCGTGTCCTCGGCATTCTCAGCCAGCTCGGCATATACGCGCGCCCTGCCCGGAATCGTCAGACCGACCGGCTTTTTCACGCCCAGTCCAACCAGAAATTCTTCCATAAAATTTGCCCGGCTGCCGTGCCCCTTCAGGCCGTCATAGAGTGCCCGCACATGCAGATCCTGCATAAACGGCACTTCCACAAAATCCGGGTACTCCAAAAGCCGGAGCGCCGTCTCCATATCATTTTCCGCGATGTGCAGAAAATCTTCCGCCGTTTTCAGATCACCTAAAGTCTTCCCGGCGTCTGCCACCTCGACGTGAAACTCATACGGAATCTCCTCTTCCCCGCAGTTTGTCACCAGATAAAAAGAACCCGTGATCGTGTCGCCTGCCGTCAGGAACGAAGTGTCCACTTCATATACGATCCGGCACCGGAGTCCGCCAAACGAATTGTTATCCCCTGGAATCCGCACCCGCAGGTTCGAGGAATACACAAACCCCTTCACACTTAATCCATTTTCGCTCCCGATCCATAAATTTCTCTGCATCAGGGTATTCATCCGCAGCGTCTCGTCTATCTTTTCAGGCGACCAGGTCATCTTCGGCTGTTCCGAATCGATGATTCCCTTCGCCAGCCGGTTAATTCTCTCTTTCATTCCTATCACCTGCCGTTTCATTATCCTGTCCCGGTAACTGCTTCGTCTTCCCACAGTTCCGTCGGTTCGAAATCTCGTACCTTATATCATACCATATTTTGTCTGCATTTACATCAGGGAATTGGAGAATTTCGCTGATTGCCCATCCGGCATTTTTATAGAAACAAACGCTATCGTTTTCTAATTTTTCTTAATTTCCTAATCCCAGTCGCCCACATACAGGCGTGTGCCAGTCTGCCAAGCTGTTGGTTCATAGATCGTCCAAATTGGATATGGATATGCTTTTCCTTGCAGAGAATCATCTATTGCGATCGTCTGATCAACGCCATTGGTGCCTGTTTTGGACGACAGGTCAGCGGCACCTGTCCTGGTAATACTGAAATAGCTGTCCTTTACAGAGTTGCTGTCTACATAAGGTACGCCGATGATTGCTTCGCTTAACTTCGGCAGATACCAGCATTCTTCCGGAACCGAAAGAATGCCAGCTTCCAGCTGTGCGCCCTGCCACCAGGTATTGTTCAACTGACCAATATAGTGTCCAAGGAACATTGAGGTTCCAGCCGCTTTCACACTTCCTGTTGTGTAGCAGTTCGAAAGAACCAGTTTTGCAGAATCATATTTTCCAAATAAACCGCCTGCGATGGCATTATATGTATTCGTTCCACACACATCCGCTGCACTGAAACTCTGTATTACCGAAATCGGACCATCCATCCACCCCACGAGACCTCCGGCACACCAGCCGCCTGACACATTCTTTCTATCTGACAGCACTTCCGCACCACTTTCCGTATAACCGTAAGAGCGGTTCCGTCCGCCGACATAACTGTTTTCAATGCGGAATTCTTTTCCGGCAGTTCCGCCATTCTGGTTGTTTTTCAGGTATCCATACAAACCTCCGGCGGTTCCAGTTGTATCCACATACCCAGAGAAGAAGCTGTTTTCCAACTTCATCTGACCAGAGCTCTCGGCAAAGCCGACCAGACCTCCGCTAGCATCGGTTCCCTGTATCCGTGCATTTTTTCCTGAAACATATACGTGATTCATCACTAAATCACTTACTTTTGCTTCCCCGATCAAGCCTCCGGTTTTTCCTCCACTTATTTGCAGCGTCGGTGCATCTACAACTACATGGTCGAGTGTCAGACTGCCACTATTCGTGCTTCCAACCACCGCGCCTGTTGCCAGCGTTCCAGAAATCCGGGATTTTTCTCCATATATATGGATATTTTTAATCGTTAGATAGCTGTCCGCCGAAGTGCCTGCCTGTGCCACCAGCCCTGCTGTATTCTGCCCCTGACAGGAAATGTCCGGATCCTTCAGATTCAAGTTTGATATCGTCAGATGATCCGTCTTCTGAAATAAAGCCGCACCATTCCAGGCAACAGGAGTTATCTTTAAGCCTGCAATCGTATAACATTCACCCAGTTTTGCTTTTTCTTTCTCATCCACCTCCGCATCATAAGAGATAATATCCGGGTTGTTAATCGGCCAGAAACTTCCACCTTCATACTTGGAATTTCCCGGACTGTAGATCGTCATCTCTCCGTATGCATCTTTCACCTCTTTACAATACGCTTCCGTCTGCGAGGTAATCGAATCATCCTCCTGCCAGAGAATATTATCAGTCTGGATGACCCGTGTGATCTTTAAACCACCATAGCCTTCTCCGCAGAAATTCAGATTCTGCAGATGACGTCCATTGGCAACCTTAACCGTATAGGTATCCGTTCCATCATCATTGGGTTCAATTACATCAGCAAAACAGCTGTTGAACTTATATGAGAGCTTTGTATTTTCTGTCGGTGGATAGCCATCCTCGCTCAATTTTACGATCACATTTTCTCCATTTATGTAACCGCCCGGCTGATAACCTCCCCAGGTACCCAGACTACAGAAATTTCCACCCTCACGTGATAAATCATCCAGATAGAAACGCAATTTCAACTTTTTCTCTTCCGTTATGCCTATTTCAAAACGATTTACCCTGTTTTCTGCAGCAAAGCTCGTCCAACTGCCATTTGCCTCATTTTCTGCACAGCTGGCAGCTTTCTCTTCCGTATCTACAAAACAAAATTTCGATCCCGTTCTCAGAGTATTTTCCTGCAAATCACCAGTATTGACTTGGAGAACATACCACATCGTTTTACCGCTCAATTCGCCGGTAATCGAAAATATCAGATGTATTCTCTGATTTTCTTCAAGCGGAGACGGAGAGACATAATCGATATGCAGCCTGTTTCCAGTATGCAGCGCCTCTTCGTTCTCACCCTTGTCCCAGTCCCCGACATGGTTATTCAGAAACCATGAAAATCCCTTTGAAGCGTCCTGCGCAGTAAGTTTTTCCGCTACTTTCTGGATCGTCGGCATCGGATAAATCGGTATTTCTGCCTTCTTTAATTCCGGATCATACGGATATGTATTCCGCTTTTCCTCCGTATCTTTATTTTCTTCCTCACTGCTATCTGCATTCGGATCCTTTACACCAAACAGACTTGCAAGAGCCTCGTCATATGCAAGCACATACTTCTCATTCACCTTACTGCACACATAGCACCCCGGATAAACTGATTTTTTGTTCGTTCCTGTACCACTCGTCTCCGATGGAAGTATTCCATTCGTTCTACTTGCATAATCATAGAACGCAACAAACGCAGGTGCTTTCATCGCCGGATCCTCTGTTTCATCCGCCGCCGTACCACTTCCACCTTCCGTTTCATCCGATTTTTCCTCAGCCGTCGGCGAATACACCGACGCCGATACATATGTATTCGCTATCTGACTGTCTGCCGGAAGCTGTGCGGCGAGACCCCCTGCGAATCCGCCGGTATATGCCGCTACGTTATAACGTCCGGTAAGATTCTCAAAAGCTGTATTGGCGTTTGCCCCATTCCCTGGTTTTTGGGAGGTATCAAACTTCTTGTTTGCTGTATGACCGCCGACATAACAACTCTGAATCTGCACCGTGGAACCGCTTGCGGCGGCTGCAGCTGCTGCTTTCTCAGCAGTTCCGACCAGACCGCCGGCATACATACCTTCCACATAGAGTGCCGCTGCGCTGTCGGTCAGGGAAATTTTTCCCTTTGCCGTGCCGATCAGGCCGCCCGCCGTTCCCTTTAAAGCGCGGATCCGGTATTTGCTTTCTTCCTCCAGCTTCAGATCGGCTGCTTTTTCTGTGCTGCTTCCCAGCTTATCACGGAAATGATTCTCCGCCAGCGCATCCTGGACGGTCAGACTGCCGCCCTCAAATGTGCCGATCAACGCACCGGCAGAAGCGCTGGTCTGCTCTGCCTGCACCTGTGGATATTCCACCTGCACTTTTTTTATTTCCACCGTTGGCAGCTTTATAGTTCCCCGGGAATCCGTTCCCGGCGTCACCGCGCCGATCAAAGCGCCTGCATTCGCCTTCGTCCGGACCACTGGCTGGCAGATCAGCAGGTTTTTAACACTCATATCCTGCGTTACCGTTCCAAACAGTCCGCCCGTCCCATCTACTGCTGTGATTGAACTTGCCGCCGTTTTTCCTACCTGCAGACCATCAATCCGGTATGTATTTCCCTGATAGTCCAGTGGATACGGCAGGCTAAGCGGAAGATAGCTTCCCGCCTCCGTGGTATATGTCTGTGCCGTCGGGTTCGTCCGATCTGCATTCGTTTCATCCGTCACCCGGTAGGCAATCGAGATGGTTCCCGCATTCTGATTCAAAAAATTCGAGCCAAATGCCGTATGCAGCTTCGCCACATGTCCGCAGTAACCGCTCTCGTCCGCAGTGTTTTCTCCCGCTTTCCAGGTCAAATCGCTATTCTGCATCGCCGTAACCGTTTTGGATGTAGTCACCGCTCCCGTGTACAGCTGATCCGGATCCCAGCCTGAAACCCGCTCATCCAGATTTTCCAGATGGCGGAAGCTGCCAATCCCCACGCTTCGGTCTGTACCGATCGATGCAAAGAGGCTGCTGCCTGAATCTGTATTGCTCGTCTTAACCTGCGAAAGCGCTTCATTGTTGAAAACCTGCGCGTACACAAAGATATTTTCGCCCGGAATAAAGGAGGCAAAACCTCTTTCATCCTGCTGAAATGTCATATCCGTCTGTGCCGGCTGGTTGAAATCCATAAATTTGAATCCTGTACTTCCGCCCGTGCCGGCTGGCGCCGCTATGTCATCCAAAATAA
This sequence comes from Clostridium sp. AF02-29, assembly GCF_934835585.1. Classification (NCBI taxonomy): domain Bacteria; kingdom Bacillati; phylum Bacillota; class Clostridia; order Eubacteriales; family Clostridiaceae; genus Clostridium; species Clostridium sp. AF02-29. The sequence continues at coordinate 49,326 of NZ_CAKVZK010000005.1, forward strand.
CCTGATACGTTCCATCCGAATCGCCCGAAGTTCCGTACACCTTCGCCACACGCGCCGAACGGCTGCTTCCCGGGGCATTGATCTCGATGTAGCCGGTTGTACCGCTCTTTTCTCCCTTTACAAACAGGCTCAGCGAATGTTCATTTTTATTCGGATCCCCGATTTCCGCATATAAAATATCATCATTCACCAATTTCACTGTCGGTGCCTCGAATTTCTCCTCCGGCAGTTCCGGAACTTCCAGATTTCCTGATGCGTAATATCCGATCGGCAGCTTCTGATCCTTATAATTGGAGTTAGCACCCGTAAACCGCTCCCGTTTTCCGGCATCAGACGCCGCCAGAAGTGCCTCGCTTCCGATATCTGTCTGCACAAACTGATAATGATCCGAATACCACACCTCGCGGACCAGTCCTGCCTCCGGATCATAGAAAATAAGATAGCTCCCGTCTGCACGGACAGTCTCATCAATCGATCCAAACGGAAGAAGGCGCTGCCGGATCTCCTCGGTCACATTCGCAGACACCAACGCTGTCTCACCGCCAGACTCTTCTTGTTCCGATTCAGGCTGCCCTGCCTGTTTTTCCGGCACATAGAGAACCGCGTAGATATTTCCCTCTTTCTCCTCCGCCAGCACTGTATTTTCTACCGAAATTCCCAGCTTTGCCTGCTTTTGATCGTCCGAAAATTCCCCCTGTGCCTCCATATGGAGCAGACGCGGAATTGTCCCATTGGAGACTTCCAGTGTCAGATGATTCTGCGCCGCCAGAAAGATCTCCTTCGCTGTCTGATCCATCTCCAGACGGCGGAGCTTTCTCTGGTAACGAATCACCACAACAAAAGAAAGACTGGCAAGAATACCGACAATCGCAATCACCGTCAAAAATTCCGCCAGCGTAAACGCCGCCCTTCTCTTCTGTTTGTTCTGTCTCTTCTGCTCCATCTGTCCTCGTTCCTCTTTTAATTTTATTTCTGATCCAGGTTGACCGCACGCACGATCAGGTTAATCGGCTTTACCACCGCTTTCCGGGAAGTTCCCATCGTATCTTTTTTCCGGTAGATCGCCAGATTTTGAACCGTAAAGCACGCCGTCTCCTCCGAATAGGTATAGCCGTCAAATGCCGTATAATATTCATCCGAGATCGCCGCCTGCGTCAGCAGAGGTATCTTATTATACGCATCATCGTAGGTATAATCCCCATACCATTTTTCAATGCCCGTGCCAGACCAGTCTGTCGCACTAAAGTGCAGCCACAGGTGGCTGTTTCCACTCCGCAAAAGAGGTGTTACCATTTCTCCTGTTTCGGAAGTCCCAGCAGAATTTTTCACTTCCAGCGCATTGGCAAATTCATCGGTCATCAGCTGCGCCGTGAGCGACAGCGCCTGCTCTGCATCTGCCTGATCCTGCGTCCTCTGGTAAACATTTTTTACCATCATCACGCCGCCTCCAAGCACCGTGCCGATCATTCCGAGAATCACAATCGCCGCCAGCAGCTCCGTCAGCGTCATACCGTTCTTTGACCGGAGTTTTTTCTGACATACTGAAAAGAGCTTGCAGTGACCCTTGGATGCCGTCTGTTTCTGCTGCCTGCAATGCCTATTTCTGCATCCGCGGCATTCACTTCTCTCCTGTCCCATCTCTGTCTCCTCTATCGGTATCTGTAAAGCAGATCTTGTAAGTTTACCTTTTCCTCTTCTGCATCCGAATCAGCCTGGCTCACATACAGTACGATCGGATACTGTCCCGTCCGGTAATTCGTCTGTGTGCCTGTCTGGTAGGCATTTGACGCCAGGCTTTTCTTCATGCCGCCGGTTCCAGATGCCTCCAGCTCCAGAACATATCTGCCCGACGCCTGTTCCGCTGTCCGGTTGTTCTCCAGCTGATTGCGGCTGTCATAATAGCCCGCCATCTGCTCTTCGCCCTGCTGCAGCATCCTGCCGGACGCCAGAAATGCACTCAGAAACAGCGTCATTCCCAGTGCAATCACAAGAACCGATATCAGTACCTCTGTCAGCGTCTCTCCCGCATTGGCACGCAGCTTTCTTCCAGCTGCCCATTCCATTCTACTTATCATCCTGCAGCAGCTCCTTCTCTATTGTTCCGTTCTGCCAGCGGATCGTCGTGATGATGGTCGTCGTCGTGATCGTGTAGGAATCATCGTCATCCGAATCTCCGTCATCGCCCGCTACTGTGACCGTCTCACTCTCGGAGCTATGTGCTGCTTCCAGCTCCAGCCGTTTCTCGCACCGCTCTTCCTTCTTATCATCCGCCGTTACCGTATCTGAGATAACCGCCTTGATTTTATAATCATCCGTCATCCACAGGCGTACACTGGTCTTTAACGGGTCAATCGTGTTCCCGCTCGTTCCGTCTTTCTTCACTGACAGGGTAAAATCTTTGTACGCTATTTCTTCCTCCGATGCATTCTCCCCGTCTGCCAGCTTCCGATACTCATTATTTCTATAAATATCCACGATCAGTGAATTGAGAACCGCGCTATTCGCACTCTCTGCGCTTGACAAACCTGAATCCGTTCCATAGAATTTTTGCCACGTCGCCTCATTATCCGTGTTTTTCCGGCTGCCGACGTAGTAGCAGTAAAAATCATCCTCATCGTCTTCCTCGTCATCCCGGCTGTCATGCACGATCACTTCCTTGATCTTGACTATATTCTCCGTCTTCTGCAGCTCATCCCGCAAAAATGCCGCCGCCGAGTCCACCGCATACCTCTTCTGGTCCTCCCTCGGGAGGTGGCGGATCTTTCCAGCCGACGCGGAAGCGGACGCCAGAATGATCGACGCGCCCACCCCGCAAAACACAAAAAACAGGAGCGCCGCCATCAAACTGGCGCCATCCTGATTTTTCATACGCCAGAAAACCTGCCTCCAGATTTCCGGGCGTTTTTCACTGTTCTCTGCTTTTTTCATGCTTTATTCTCCCAGCGCCGCCTCTGCCGCTGTCTCAAGGTCAGAACGCTGCAGGTTCGACACATCCGCATTTGCCAGTCCCGACGGTGCCTGCGTCTCCTCCGGTTCCAGCTCCAGGCCTTCTTCTGATTCCGCATCGTAGCGGGTCTCAAAATAAGTCAGCTGGAACGCCACCGCCACTGAGTGGATGCGGATATCCTCTAACTCTTCATTTTCCAGATCTTTATCATCCTGAATGCTCAGATCCTCGATCAGACAGCGGTACGGTCCTTCGACCACCTCATGAAGCATTGAAACAGCGTGATCAAACGAATCTGCCGTAAAAGAAATATTCATCGCGCGGCGGATCTCCATTCCGTCCACCTGCGGCTCTGAATACTGGAAAGTAAAATCATACGCATTCGCAAAAATACGGTTCAGCTCCTCCGTCTCCGTCTTGAAATGATTGTAGGCCGGAACCATCGGCGCATTCGATGCCTTGTTTTCCTCGATCTCTTCCTCCATCTGCCGGATCTGCATCGCTTTCATCTGCTCCAGCTGAATCTGGGCATCCAGCTCCGCCGTGTCCGCCGCCTCAATCCGCCGCTGCACCGGCAGGTAAAATCCAGCATAGTAGCCGCCCGCGATCAGGGCAAAGACTACAACCAGCAGCACTATTTTCTGTGTTTTTGTTAATACATATTTCCCTAACGAATTCATTCTTCTTTGCCCTCTTCTGGTTCGTTAAAAAATACAGCCATTGACACTCCCACCTGCTTCAAGGATGCCAGAACTCTCTCTTCGCCATCTTTCTTCACTGTTTCCTCCAGCGAAGCGGTCACATAGCGCGCATTCGGATCCGCCTCCGCATCACGGACCAGCTGCGGAAAGAGTGTACCATTGGGAATGGTTCCTTCCAATGACATCTGATCCGAGGTGATCGAAACACTCGAAACTGCCGTCAGCGGGAAAATCTGTGATTTCAGGGAATCCAGCATCATCCGGCGGTCCGGAAGCTTACTCTCTTCCTCATTCAGATACCCATTTCCATAATGCGCGTACTCTGCCAGGACCTCACCGTACACCTCGTTGGATTTCTCCAATGTACGAAGCTCCTTCTCTGTCGCCGCATAAACCGCCTCTGCCCGGTCTGCCTCCTGCAGGGGAAGCATTACGCCAAATCTCGAAAATCCGTAGACAAAAACCATAAAAACGGCAAACGCGCCCAGCTCCGCCGCTATTTTTCCTTTTTTAGTCTGCTTCTGATACAGATTGATGCGCCGTTTTTTCGGATACTTCGGACCGCCAATCTGCATATTCGCGATTGATTTTAAATCAGCCACCGCTCTTCCTCCTTATGCAAGTAATACACCGTATGCCTGCGGGCTGTCGATCCACTCGTCTTCCTCATCCAGAGAGACCCCCGGCAGAAGCTCCGCCACACTCCGCACCGGCAGATCCAGCGTTTCTTTCAGCGCATCAATCAATTCCCCGTATCGTGCGCCTCCGCCGCAATAATAGAGGCTGTCGATCGTATTATTCACATTGTTGAAGCTATAAAAGTTCAAAACTCGCATGACCTGGACGGCGCGGGTCCGGTACTGCTCCTCCAGCACAGCCGCCATCTTTTCTTTGTCGGTCTCCTCGCGGTTTTCTTCCTCCACCTCAATTCCCAGTTCTTGCATCTTGTTCTTATCCCCCAAACGGATCTGCTCGATCTCCTCACAGCCCGGCTCCATGGTACGGGTAATATCATAAACCCCCTCACGGAAGAAATGAATCCGCAGCGCCTGGGTTCCCAGATCCAGAACAGCGTAATCCTTTCGCTCTTGTGCATACTCCAGAATCCGCTCCAGGCCAAGCACCGCCGGGACCAGGCCGACGAGCTTCAGGCGCGCCATCTTTGCCAGCTTTTCAAACTGCTGCGACAGCGTCTTCGTGCACGCCGCACCAAGAAGATCCATCGTCCTCTCTTTCGTCTGAATCATCGCGTAATCAAAAACATACTTGTCCATCTCATCGCCGATATAGTCATGAAACTCATACGGCAGGTTCAGCCGGAGCTGTTCTTCCGTCATCAGCGGCATCTCAAACCGCCGCACATACACATCCTCCTGACGGATGACAAATACCACATTCCGGCACTGGATCGCATATTCCTTCAATAAATCCTTTATCAAATCCGCACAGACGTGCATATCGGTCAGATCCATTCCCTGAACCCGCTCGCTGATGAACTCTTTCAGTTCACCCTTTTCCGCATATGCAATCTTGATACGGTAATGTCCAATTTCAATTCCTAAACAATTCTTCATCTCTGCACTCCCCTTAAAAGAGTTTTATCGTGTACAGCTTACAAAAGCCACAGCCCCCTATACCATCCTGTCAGTTGTTCACCAAACAGAAGCATCAGAAAGAAAGCTGTCGCAATCGCCGGTCCAAATGGGATTTTCCCCTTTCTCCAAACCAACGAACATCCGATTCCAAGCACACAGCTGAGAATCAGGAAAAACAATACCTCCCAGATAGAACGAAGGTACAGCCCCGTCACAAAAAAGAGCTTGATATCCCCGCCTCCCAGGCTTTCCTTTCCCGTCAGGCGGTCAAATAAAAGTGAAAGTGCCAGCATACCGCCCGACAAGCCAGCCCCCGTCAGAACACCACGCAATATCTGTGCGCCCGTTTCCGGCAGACAGACTGCCGTTCCGAAAAAAATCAGGACTCCTGCCACCTGCAGGCGATCCGGTATGATCCACGCATGCAGATCCGTGAGCGTCAGGCACAAAAGCACAATCCACAGAAGTATCCCCCGCAGTGCCAGCACCGAAACATCGAACCGGTACACGATCAGACAGCACGCGATCCCCGAAACAAGTTCCGCCCAGAACGATTCCGCCGGGATCTTTGCCCCACAGTAACGGCATCTGCCCCGCAGACACAGCCACGAAAACAACGGCACCAGATCCGGCACGCCCAGCACATGCCCGCAGGCATCACAGTGCGATCTCCCCTTTAGGATCGAAGTTCCCGCAAGCATCCGCCCCGCCAGACAGTCTGTGAAACTGCCAAGGGCACAGCCGAGGATAAATGTAATAGTTAATATGTAAATCGTTAAAAATGTGGTTTGATGCAGCATCGCCGCGTCCTCTCCTGTCTTTTGCAATTCTTTGATTCATTATAACAGAATTTGCTTATTCTGTCTCCGGGCGCCTTTAGCAAAAATGGATGGGAAACCCCATCCATTTTGCCACGTATGTGTTTTTTACTTATACTCTATTATTTCGCATATAATGTAATTTCTGCACCATTAATTGTACCCGCTTCGGATTGCGGTTTTACTTTTACATTAATTACTTTATACTGTACACTGCCCTTTTCATCATCTATTACTTTCTCAGCTACGCCTTCCGTTATACTAGTAATTGACTCAACAGTACCTGTTGCTAAATCATAATTATAAATAACTTCACCTGTAGCATTTGTATCCATCTCATCTGTCATATACTCCGCAACCGCTGCCGCTTTCGCAGCTCTCAGATTTGCCTGATTTGTAGCCTTTCTAGCCTTGCTCAGCTGTGCCGTAAATACCGGAATCGAGATTGCAACCAGGATACCCACGATCGCAACAACCACCAGCAGTTCAGCCAGTGTGAAACCTTTTTTGTTCTCACGAACTTTCTTGATTAAGCCCTTCATAAAATCATTCTCCTTATTGTATAGTATTTTATTAATGAACAGAGAATTTTCTCTGCGCCATCCAGCCTCTGCCGTATCACATTTTACATGTGTGCAGTCAATTCTTACATCAGATCATACATTGTAAAGATAGGCAGATAAATCGACACTACAATGATACCCGCAAAAATCGCAAGCACCACCAGCATCGCCGGTTCCAGAAGCGCCAGAAGCCGCTGGATTCGGTAATCCGCCTCGTTGGTGTAATAATCGGCGACATTGTCCAGTGTCTCCCCGAGTTCACCGGTTTCTTCTCCGACGGAACACATATCGACCATCGTCGGCGGGAAATATTTCTTTCCCTGCAGACATTCCACCAGGCTGCGCCCCTGCTCGATTCCTTCGCGCATGGAGCGGACATCCTCGCTCAGAAGTGCATTGTCCATGACCTTCGCCGTCGTGTCAACCGCCTGGTTGATCGTGATACCCGCTGCCAGAAGCACCGACATTGTATTGGCAAACTGTGCTGCGCCGTTCATCTGGTTGATCACGCCCACAAGTGGAAGGGATAACGCGATCTTTGCTTTCTGAATCCGCCCCTGCGGCGTATTGCCATAGACCTGCGAACCAATCTTCAAAAACACCAGCACCGCCAGCATCAGCAGCCACCACTTCGCGAAGAAATGGGAAGTCGCAATCAGCATCCGCGTCATCAGCGGCAGCGTACCACCCAGATCGGTAAATACATCTGCCAGTGTCGGGATAACCTTCGCCATGACGATAATCAGGACAACCACCGCAATCGCAACGACGAACAAAGGATACGTCATCGCTCCCTTGATCTTCTCCGTCGTCTTGTAGGACTTTTCGTAAAACTTCTGAAGCCGGTCAAAGGATCGTTCCAGTGTACCGGACTGCTCGCCTGCCCGGATCGTCTCGATAAACGTGAGCGGAAAACGGTCGCTATACTTTTCCAGCGCCGACGCAACGGTACTTCCGGCAGCTACTTCCTCTGCCGCAGCCCCCATGATCTTCCGGATCCGCTTGTCCTCATTCTGATCTGCCAGCATACGCATCGCGCGCGCCACGGTCATACCCGAATGAAGAGTGATCGCAAACTGCGAACACAGGATCGCCAGCTTCTTCGTCTTGATCCGCCTGCTTCCGATCTCCATCTCCAGGAGACTGCCGTCATCAGGTCTTTTCTTCTCTTTCTTCTGACTGATGCTCAGAAGAATCGGATAGTTTTCCCGGATTCTGGAAGCGGCTGCCGCTTCACTCTCAGCCTGGAGCACTCCCCGGACTTCTTTTCCATCCCGTCCCAGCGCTTTATATGAAAAATTCGGCATCTCTCATACCTCCAGCCACAGGATTCAGCTGTACGCCATCTGTATGTACATCGCCATCTGTATCCTTTTTATGATCATTTTAACATCTTTGTTTATTTTTGTAAATACGCCGTCAACCTTTTGGATGTTTTATACAAAAACACACATCCAGATCCGCTTGTTTTTTTGCCGTTTTCTCTATACGTGCTTTGTTTTTGCTAATCTATTTTTGTATATATTTTTCACCAACACATCTGACTTTTCTTTCTTTTCCAGACTATTTCTGGTATATAGATCATCAGGGCGGAAATGGTACGTCCCGCCCTGACACTCCCAAAAGAATAGCTCCCGTTTCTTTTTATCTTCTCTCTTATTTCTCGTTCTTCTTATCCAGCATCTCTTCCATCGTATGCCATCCCAGCACCGCGCATTTGACACGCGCCGGCATATGGGAAACATCGACCAGGGCGCCGGCTTCCTCGAGTTCTTCGATCTCGTTCTCGCCTGCCTCGCCCTTGATCATCCGCAGGAACAGATCCGCCAGATGGCGTGCTTCCTCTTCGGATTTTCCGATGATCAGATCCAGCATGATATCGGCGGACGCCTGGGAGATCGCGCAGCCGCTTCCCTCAAAAGCACCGTCTACCACCTGTCCATCTTCGACCTTCAACTGAAGAATGATGTCATCTCCACAGCTCGGATTGACGCCCTCTAATACCAGATTGGCATCCGGCAGCTTTTCTTTATGTAACGGATGCAGATTGTGATCCGTCAGTATTTCATTGTAAAAGGTTCTATTCTCCATATCCCATTTTCCTCCGGATTTCTTTCAGGTTCTGGACAAAACGGTCGATGTCCTCCTCCGTATTGTAGAACGCAAAGCTGGCACGCGCTGTTGCAAATACACCCAGATGTTTTAAAAGCGGCTGGGCGCAATGGTGGCCTGCGCGCACATTGACATTTGCGGCATCCAGAATCGACGCGATATCGTGCGGATGTACGCCGTCCACGGTAAAGCTGATAATTCCGTTGTGCTCTTCCGGCCTATCGCTTCCCTGGATATGAACGCCCGGAATCTGCTGCATCGCCGTCATTGCCCGTGTTGTCAGCAGCTCCTCACGCTTCCGCACCTCGTCAAATCCGACGTTCATCAGATAATCGATCGCTGCCTGTAAGCCGACCGCACCGCCGCCATTGACGGTACCGGCTTCGAATTTGTGCGGCAGTTCGGCAAAGACTGCAGATTCCCGGCTGACCGAATCGATCATCTCGCCGCCCGTCAGGAACGGAGGCATCGCATCCAGAAGGGTCTCTTTTCCGTACAGGACGCCGATTCCCATCGGTGCCATCAGCTTGTGACCGGAAAATACAAGGAAATCTGCATCCAGTGCCTGCACATCCACCGGAATATGCGGGGCGCTCTGTGCCGCATCGATGACGATGACACCGCCTTTTTCATGCACCAGTTTCGTCAGTTTCTCTACCGGATTTCTGCGGCCAAGGACATTGGAAATCTGCGGCATCGCTGCGATCTTTGTCTTTTCTGTCACCAGGGCTTCCATATCCTCATCCCGGTAGGAACCATCCGGCTGACATTCCAGATAAACGAGCTTCGCGCCTGTCTGTCTGGATACCATCTGCCACGGCAGGATATTGCTGTGGTGGTTATCAATGCTGATTAAGATCTCATCGCCTGCTTTCAGACTGGTTAAACCATAGCTGTACGCGATCAAATTCAGGCTCTCGGTGCTGTTGCGTGTAAACACGACCTCGCTCGTCTTTCCAGCATTGATAAATTCCCGCACGCGCTCTCTTGCCGCTTCATATGCCTCCGTCGCCTCGATTCCCAGCTCATAGAGCCCGCGGAGCGGATTGGCATTTTTCTTTGTATAGAAATCTTCCACTGCCTTTAATACCGCCTCCGGGCGCTGTGCCGTCGCCGCATTGTCCAGATATGCGATATCCGAACCCGCAAGCAGGGGAAAATCTTTCTTGTAATCTGTCATGTTCTGTTCCTTCTTATATATTTGTTTGTATACTTGCTGCAAAAACAAACCGCAGCCAACTTACAGTTTTTTCATTTTATTATCGCTTCTGGTTCATGAACTCCTGAACCTGCTTCTGTACTGCCTCGTCTGCTACCAGCTCATTCAGCGCGTCGATTCTCGCCCGCGCTACCATGCGCTCAGCTTCCTCTCTCGACAGTCCGCGGGAGCACAGATAAAACAGCGTTGCATCGTCCAGATCGCCCATCGAAGCGCCGTGATTTCCTTCGACATCTTCTTCTGCACACAGAATCAGCGGAATTGTCTGATTTACGATGTCATCGCCGAGCAGCAGCACATCCTCGCGCTCAGTTCCCTTTGCCCCGGCGCATCCCGGCACGAAATCGATCGTTCCACGGAACAGCTTGGAGGAACCGTCCTGCAAAACGCCAGAGACTTCCATCATACTCTCTGTCTTTTTGCCGCGGTGGCGTACTGTATAGTTCATATCCAGCTTCTGGTTTACACTGGTGTAATAGCCGATCTTCGCGTCAAATGCGCTCTTTTTTCCTTCCAGCTCGGTCAGGCAGCCCGCGTAGACCTTGCCTGCGCCCAGCTCCAGTTTCAAAAGCTCAAATGTGGCATTTTCCCCGCAGGACACACCGATATCACTCAGGCAGGTATATCCGGCGCCGAGAAGCTGCACTTCCTGAAGCTGTACCTTTGCATTCTTTTCCGCATGGACCTTTACCTGGAACGAGGATGTTCCCTGTGCGTCCTCCCCGGAGCGGAATACGATCAGCACGTTTAAGCGGCTGTTTTCCTTTGCATCCAGGCAGAGGCGGTTCTGGTAACTGCCGTTTTTGTAATCGACGCAGAGAACCGTCCATTCTGTATTTTCATTCTGCAGCACAGCTGCCGCTTCCGCTGTCAGCCGGTAGATACTTCCCGCACCGGCATTTTCTTCTGCAACAGCCGTTCCATTTACAGTGTCCGTTCTATTTGCGCCAGCCATTCCGCATTCCGCCGCCATCGCATCGTACTCGCGTCCCATGCCGGTCTGAATCTCGTCCCACTCTTTTCCGGAGATTTCTTTTTCCCAGGTCACACCTGCTGCCAGGCGCTCCGGTTTTATCAAAACACTTTCCTCCGGCCACTCAATCTGTATCTGGCTTTCGTTCATTCCCAGCCGGTTCCAGGTTCGGGTCGGAAGAATGTTTACTGTCATTTCTTTCTGTCCCATTGTTTCCTCCTGTCGTTACCATTCATGCACTTGCATGCCCCGCAGCAGAATCTGTTATTTCAAAATCCCCGCTGCAAACAGTAACCATCTATTATCCGATACTGCCTTTCATCTCAAGCTGAATCAGGTTGTTCATCTCAACCGCGTACTCAAGCGGCAGCTCCTTCGATACATCATCCGCAAATCCGCTGACGATCATTGCGCGCGCGTCCTCCTCGCTGATGCCGCGTGACATCAGATAGAAAACAGCCTCGTCGCTGATCCGTCCGATCTTTGCCTCATGGCCGACGTTCGCGTCGCGGGTCCGGATATCCATCGCCGGGACCGTATCGGAACGTGAAATATCATCCAGCATCAGAGACTGGCAGGAAACCGATGCCTTAGAACCGGATGCCTGTTTTCCAATCTGCACGCTGCTTCGGAACGTACTGATACCGCCGTCCTTGGAAATAGATTTCGTATTAATATAGGAAGACGTCCGTTTGCCCGTGTGGACTACCTTCGCACCGGTATCGAGGTTCTGACCTTCTCCGGCAAAAGTAATGCCGGTAAATTCCATTCTTGAATCATCGCCCTTTAAGATACTCATCGGGTACAGATACGATACATGGGAACCAAAGGAACCCGATACCCACTCGATCGTTCCGCCCTCTTCCACACTCGCGCGCTTGGTGTTCAAATTGTACATATTTTTCGACCAGTTCTCGATCGTCGAATAGCGGAGTTTCGCATTTTTGCCGACGTACAGCTCGACACAGCCCGCATGCAGGTTTGCTACGTTATATTTCGGCGCAGAACAGCCCTCGATGAAATGCAGATATGCCCCCTCATCAACGATGATCAGAGTATGTTCAAACTGTCCGGCTCCCGGTGCATTGAGACGAAAATAGGACTGAAGCGGGATCGTAACCGACACGCCCTTTGGCACGTACACAAAAGAGCCGCCGGACCAGACCGCCCCGTGCAGCGCTGCAAATTTATGTTCCTGCGGTTTGACCAGATGCATAAAATGCGTCCGGATCATTTCCGCATATTCGCCGTGCATTGCGCTCTCCAGATCGGTGTAGACAACGCCCTGCGCCGCTACCTCCGCGCGCACGTTATGATATACTAACTCCGAGTCATACTGGGCGCCCACGCCTGCCAGTGATTTCTGCTCCGCCTGCGGGATTCCCAGACGCTCAAAGGTATCTTTGATGTCCTTCGGAACCTCCGACCATTTGGCGCTCATCTTGGATTTCGGGCGGACATAGGTTACGATGTTATCCATGTCCAGATCCTCGATATCCGGTCCCCAGTTCGGAACCTGCAGGGAATTGTAAATCTGTAAGGACTGCAGACGGAACTGCTGCATCCATGCTGGGTCATTTTTCTCCTTAGAAATCTTCTCAACGATCTCCGGGGTCAGACCCGCTTTTACTTTATATGCGTCATTTTCTTTGTCTTTTATATCGTAGACGCTGCGATCAATGTCATCTACATACGTTTTTTCTTTCATGTTTGATGCCTCCATATTACCCGTGCTGATTCGTTATTACTGTCGCGTTATCCTGCGGCACCTTCGATTTCAAAAATGCCTGCCTGCGAACAGTAACGATTAGTTCCGGGCGTCTGCCACACCCGCCTCACGGATAAAGGATTCGTAGCCTTCCTGATTGATCTTATCAACCAGGGAGCCGTCACCGGTTGCCACGATCTTTCCATCTACCATGATGTGCGTATAGTCAACATGCAGTGCATCGAGAATCCGGGTGCTGTGCGTGATAATAAGAAGCGCGCCGTTCTGGTTCTTCTGGTACTCTTCCACACCCTTAGAAACCAGACGGACTGCATCAACATCCAGACCAGAGTCTGTCTCATCGAGGATTGCCAGACTCGGATTTAAGAGCATCAGCTGTAAAATCTCAGATTTTTTCTTCTCACCACCGGAAAAGCCCACGTTTAAGCTTCTCTGTGCATACGATTCATCCATCTGGAGAATGTCCATCGCCTTTTTGAGTTGTTTATGAAATTCCCAGATCTTTAAGTTCTTGCCAGTCTGCTGGCGCATCGCGCTCCGCAGGAAACTTTCCAGCGAAAGTCCCGGTACCTCCAGCGGCTCCTGGAAGGACAGGAACATACCGGCTTTGGAACGCTTGTCCGTGGACTCATGTGTGATATCCTCACCCTTAAATAAGATCTGACCGCCCGTGATCTGATATCGCGGGTTTCCCATCAGGACGTTTCCGAGCGTCGATTTGCCCGCGCCGTTCGGTCCCATCAGGACATGTACCTCTCCTGCGCCGACGCTCAAATCAACGCCGTGCAGGATCTCTTTTTCTTCTATATTTGCTTTTATCTGATTTACTTCTAACACTTTTTCTGCCATAAAGCACTCCATTTCCGGGACCGGCTGAGACATTCATGCTCGGTCTGTCTGATCTGTGACAGCCGCCTCGTCACGAAAGCGGTTATCCCTCTTAGCAAACGTCCATCTCTCTGGTTCCTTTTTTTTATATTCAAGTCGAACGTCCGTGAGACTTGGCGCGTGATTCTGGTCAGCAAAGCTGACATATTCCTATCAGAATCACTGCGCATCCTCGCGGAGCGTTTATCTCAGTCGGAGACCCAACTCCCACTGAGACAAATTTGCCATTACTCACCACCTGAAGAGGTGGGAGTCTTCTCGACTGAGATAAATCTGACTGTTCAGACGGCCAGATTACCCTATGGCTATTATAGGTATTTATTTCCAGATTGTAAACCCTCATTTTTCACAAAACAAGAAAGATTCTTATTATATTATTGAGACTTTTTTTCGTTTATTATTGAGTCAGCATCATCCACCCCCAATACACAACCCCTAATCCCCACGAACTCAGAATCCCATACAGGATCACCGGACCCGCGATTGTAAATATTTTGCATCCGACACCAAATACCTGCCCTTCCGCCTTGTATTCCAGCGCCGGGGATGCAACTGAATTGGCGAATCCGGTGATCGGAACCAGCACACCAGCCCCAAAAACGCGCGCCAGCTTCTGGAATACATTTGCCCCTGTCAGGATAACGCTGAGCAGAATCAGTCCCAGCATCGTCCAGAGCGCCGCCGTTTTCTCCTCCATGCCTGTCTGAACCAGACAATTTGTGCTGATCTGCGCCGCCAGGCAGATCAGCCCGCCGGAAATGCCCGCCATCAACACATTTTTCCATGTACTGTGGACGGGCGTAACCGATTTGACATATGCTTCATATTGATCTTTTCTGGCTTCCATGGTTTCTCCTCTCTTCTACTGTCTTCCAATTCCATATAAGAAATAATACAGCGAACCCGCACATTTCCCCGCCGCAATCGCGAGAAGGAGATATGGCAGCCCCACTGCCAGACGCAGGCGGCGGCTCAGCACCGGCAGGGCTTTCAATGTCTCTGCCAGCGACATGACGAGGCAGCCCACAAAAATACCACAGGAAAGTCCCGCAGCCGCTAGAAGCAGCTGTCCGGAGACATTTCCAAGCATCACCAGAAATCCAGCACCAGCTCCCGTTCTGCCACCGCCTTCTGCTGCCTTCTGCCACAACTCTGCCTCCGGCATTGCCGCTGGCCACGCTATTCTCAGAAAACTCCCGGTCAGCTGTTTCACTTTCTCTGTAAATAAATCCACCACATTTCCAAACAATCCTCCCAGCGCGATAATCGTCTCATACAAGAAGATTTTCCCCTTCGACGCCGTCGCCGTCTTTCCAATCAGGCGCGGATAAACGCCGATGACCACCAGAAAGGCGTAGACTCCTGCTGCCACCGTGCTTCCCGCCGCCAGCCCTGCCAGCAAAAGCAGCGCTTCTTTAAGAAACATCGATGTCATCCTCCTTCCGCTCCTCGTTCTGAATCAGCGTTTTATTGACATTTTCCTCATACAGGCGCATTTCTACCTCCAGCGGCGTCGGATCGAGACTGAATTTCCACGAAGTAAAATGGTTAAAAAACAGCAAAATCCCCACCGGAAGCCCGATCGAATAACCGACCTCCAACGGCGTTGTTCCGTCCGACGCCTGCCCCGTCGTGATCTCATATATTTTCCTGAATACATCCAGCACGTTTGCATCGTTGTTGAATGTCATGATCGCAAATGCCGCCCCGAAAAAGCAAATCAGGCAGACGAACAGCGTCTTGCACCACTGCCAGACAAGCGCCTGACGGCGCGGCGGCTGATAATGAATGACATAGTCCGTCTCCCCCAGATTCTGCACCGATGTCCCCGGAATTTCCCGTTCAATCTGCTGGATAATCTCCATGACGTTTCCAACCAGACGGCTTTCGCGCTGTTTCCCGCCGCCGCGGATCCTCTTCACGATCATCGCACGGCAGCGGCTTTCCACGCTTTTTTCACTGCAATAAACTTCTCCCAGGCTTGCAAGCGGTACATTTTTCTCATGTACCTGCGTGATCTGGCTGAGTTTCAGATAGACCGTCTGTGTCATAATGCTGCCTTCTCCGTCTGTGCCTCCGGTCTCAAAAATGCCTCCGCGCTGTCCCCGGAATGCTGTACGAAGGTTCCGTCAATGTAGACGCTGTCCCGCCCCACTGCCATCAGACACAGACAGAGCGCTGCCACAATCAGAATCATGCATCCGACCCAGATACAGATTCCCATCTTTTTTTTCATTGTCACTTTCACATTTCCCGTCATTTTTTTCCATCCTTCCTGTGTATTCTGGAAACTCCAAAAGTTCCTGTATCCAGTAGTATGGCTGTCTTTCAATGGAGTATGCACATTCATATATTCTGAATTATGAGCCTGTCTTTTTTCTCATGTTTCTTCCAGCTTTGCGCGCATCTGCCCTAATATTTTCCGCTCGATCCGCGACACCTGTACTTGTGAAATGCCGAGCTGCGCCGCGATCTGAGTCTGTGTCTGATCATAAAAATAGTGCCGCACAATGATCTCCCGCTGCCGTCCATTGAGCATTTTCAGCAAATCTCCCAAAAGCATCCGGTCAAGCAGAACCTCATTCTCCGCTGTCTCCCCAGCAATCCGGTCCTGAAGCAGAAGGCCAGTTTCTTCCCCGGCGCTGGCTGGTGCAGAGAGCGATTCAACCGGACTGTCCGCCGCCATCGATGCGGCAGCTTCCTCACAGCTCACTCCAATCTGCGCCGCCAGCTCTTCCAACGTCGGCTCCCGCCCAAGCGCCGTGCAGAGCGCTTCCCGCGCTGCCCGGAGCCGCTGGTTTTGCTCTTTGATGGAACGACTGACCTTGATGATCCCGTCATCCCGGAGAAAACGTTTGATCTCCCCCGCAATCATCGGCACCGCATACGTCGAAAAACGCACCTCATATGATAGGTCAAACTTATCAATCGCCTTCAACAGCCCGATACTTCCGATCTGAAATAAGTCCTCCGTCTCACACCCCCGCCCCGCAAAGCGGCGGACAATGCTCCATACAAGTCCCAGATTGTCCTTTACCAGCGCCTCCCGCGCCGTCTTATCGCCCTGGTGTGCCCGTTTGATCTGCTCGATGGTTTTATCCATAGGACTCTGCCGTTTCTTTTTCTTCCTGCTCTTTATTCATATATCCCCTTCCAATTCGCTTTTTCATCGTCACACACGTTCCGCAGCCCACCTTGGACTCCACCTCGACCTCATCCATAAACGCTTCCATAAACGAAAAGCCCATCCCTGAGCGCTCGCCGGTCGTGTCTGTCGTATACATCGGCTCCATCGCCTTTTCCACATCCAGGATTCCTTTTCCCTCATCCCGGACCGAAATTATCAGTTCTTCTCCCTCAATCCGCGCTTCTATGTAAATAATTCCGATTTCATCGCTATACCCATGAATCACCGCATTTGTCACCGCCTCCGAGACCGCCGTTTTCACATCCTCCAGCTCC
Source organism: Clostridium sp. AF02-29 (assembly GCF_934835585.1). Taxonomy (NCBI): domain Bacteria; kingdom Bacillati; phylum Bacillota; class Clostridia; order Eubacteriales; family Clostridiaceae; genus Clostridium; species Clostridium sp. AF02-29. The sequence continues at coordinate 66,333 of NZ_CAKVZK010000005.1, forward strand.
TCCATCGTCGGATTCATCCGACTCATAAAGACTGCCGCTGTGACACGGGCAAACTCCTCGTTCGATGAATGGCTGTCTATCTCCAGGTGCATCCACGTGCCATTCTTCTCTGCTTGTCTCTGTTCATTCTGCTCAAATTTTCTGTATTCTTCTGAATTTTTTATTTTTTTAAGTTTTCCTTTCACTTCCGTTTCTGATACAGATATATCATCCGCATACATATTCATCTCTCCTTTAATGTCTCCCATCCAGTGCCTCCTCTCTCGTCCGGTACGACTGCACCAAACGATACACGCCGCCGATCCGCAAAATCCGGCGCATCCGCTCGCCTGCCCCGTACACCGCCACCGTGCCGCTGCTGCCCTCCATCTGCTTATACCGGTTGAGAATCACACCGATCCCGGAACTATCCATAAATTCCGTCCCCGAAAAATCAAAAATAATCCGGTTAATATAATTTTCCGCCAGAAGCAGGTCTGTTTCATATTTGAGTGTCAGGCAGTTATGGTGATCTACCTCCTTCGGCAGATGAATCACCAGCGCCGAATCGATCGCTTCGTATGTAAACATATTTCGTTCCATATCAGGATTCCCCCTTTTTCGATTTTTTATGCGGCATGTTTCTGCTTCGCGCGAGTGCGCATCATTGGCACGTTAGTGCCTTTTTGTGTAATAGGGAATTCCAAGGAATTTCCTATTACACAAAAAAGCACCGTAAAGTTTTTATCTTTACAGTGCTTTTCTTCTTAATTATCTGCCGTATTATATTTGTACTTACTGCGCCGCTTGCGTCTCCGCTCCGCTGCCTGCTGCCGTTTCATCCGCCGCAGCCTCTCCCTGACTGATGATGGACTGACCTGGAACTGCAGCCTGCTGGTTATCCGGCGCAAGCTCGGCGAGCTGCTGTCTTGCCTTGTCCGCCTGCTCGGAATCCGCATACTGGGTCACAATCTGCGTAAACATTTCGACCGCCTTGTCTGTCTCGCCCTGTGCCCGGTAAATCATACCCATGCTGAAGATAACCTTCGGGTTTGCCGGACGGATCGCCAGACAGGTCTGGTAATCTGCCAGTGCTTCCGCCATACGGCCTGCCGACCACATCGTGTATGCCAGATCCTCCAGCGTCTGGTAGCCATTTGTCTCGATGTCCTGCTTTACCCCGTTGGCAATGGAAACGACCGTCTCGTCCGTAAATAACGACGGATCAAAGCCCTCATAATAGGTAACTGCCTCTGCCAGGTTATTGTTGCGGTATGCCTGCAGCATTTTGACGAGCTTCGCATACTGGTTCAGAACGCTGTCATTGCTGTTGAGCATCGTATCCAGCTTGTTCTCCGCCTCTTCTTTGTCCTTTTTCGAGGTCTCAATGCTCTCATTTAAACTGTCAATCTCTTCATTTTTCTGATTGAGCTGCTCGTTGTACTGGAGCATTTCCTGCGTATGTGCATTATTTGCCTGCTTAATCTTGGCTGGCATCACCAGGAAAAAGATAACTGCCGCGCCCAAAAGCAGTCCAGCGCCGATATTGAGCACCGACTGCAGTCCCGTATTCTCCTTGTACGTCGGCGGCATAATGACATCATCATCCTGCATCTGACGGTGGGAAAATGCGTTTTTCAGCTTTCTCCGCTCGATATCCGCCTTGCCGGTATGTTCCTTAACAATCTCCATATACCAGTTCGCCTTGGGATTGTTTTTATCAATCTTGAGTACCTTATACAGGGATTTGCCCGCTTTCGTATAATCCTCATGACTAATATGCAAAAGAGCCAATAGAAGATGCGCTTTTACAAATCTCGGATTAGCTTCTACAACTCTTGTAAGCTGTAAGGTCGCCAGATCGTCGCTTCCGGTCTGCGCCTGCAGAAGCGCCTGATTATATTTCTGAATCGTCGCGCTCGCCTGATCCAGACGATCCTGTTTGCGCTGAATCTGGTCTAAATAATAATCAGCCCGGTTATCCTGTTCCTTAAAGTTCATGCTGATAACCCACTGCACCAGCGCCTCCGACACCTCACCCATCTCATAATAGATAAGTCCGAGAAGATTTCTGGCATCAATATGATACTTGTTCAGGTTCAGGCATTTTTTCAGATACTCGACCGCCCCTGTTAAATCCCGTCTCTTTGCCCGTTCCAGCCCGGCATTGTAAAAGCTGTTGGAAATCAGGCGAATTTTTCTTGTTCGATCCATCATGTCCGCCTATTCCTTCATATGTTTTAAAAGTTCCATCATGATATCCGACATATCTGTCAGGTCACTCTTCACGATCGCCTCGCCGACCTCCTCGACCTCCAGACTCGGTTTAAAATGTTCGATTTCTTCCTCGAAATTGATTGTCATTCCTTCGCCACTCATGTTTTTCCTCCAGAGTCTCTTCCTTTTATTACATGAATATACATTCCCGCTAATCTTACACCATTCTGACGGTGCTGTCAAATCCAGTTCGGGAAATCTTTTTCTCCAGCTCTCCGATTAAATACAGAGAACCCACACAGAAGCAGGTATCCTCCGGACGTTTTTCCTGAACCAGTGTCTGATAAGCTGTTTTTACATCTGGTATACTTTGAACCTCACAGCCTTCTGCCACCCGGTGTGCTGCTTTTTCCATCGCCTCCATCGGAAGTGCCCGCGATGTATATAAATGAGTCAGCACCAATCGATCCGGCTTCAGTTTCCGCATCAGTGTTTCCAGCATCGATTCATAATTTTTATCTGAAACGGCTGCAAACAGCAGAAAAATCCGACCATCTTTCCCTGACTCTTCTCTTCTGCGCGCTGCCACCTCTGCCGCCGCGCCCGCAAACGCACGGATTCCGCCCTCATTGTGAGCGCCATCCAGATAAACTCCGTCCTGGATCTCCTCCATGCGTCCGCGCCATACCGCATTCCGGATGCCCGCTGCCGCTGTCTCCCCGTCCACTGCAAGAAGCCGCGCCGCCTGGTAAGCGATGCAGGCGTTGACTGCCTGATATTCCGCTTCGAAGGGAATAAACAGAGGCTGGCTTTTCTCTTTTATCATCAGAATCATCCCGCCATGTTCCCGCCGAAGATCCGTATACACTGCCGGGCTGATCGGATATGCCGGACAGGAAAGTTCCGCCGCCCGATTTCTGATAACAGCCGAAGCCGCCGCATCCGTATCATCGTACACCACCGGCATATTTTTTTTCAGGATTCCCGCCTTTTCGCCCGCGATCTGTGTCACCGTGCCGCCCAGGTATTCCATATGGTCAAGGCTGATCGAAGTGATAACCGTAAGCGCTGGATGCTCGATGCAGTTCGTTGCATCCAGCCGTCCGCCAAGCCCCGTTTCCAGAATCACATACTCCGGCTTTTTCCGGCGCACCATCCACATGAACATCAAAAACAGATATTCAAAATACGTCGGATGTCCCAGTCCTTCCTGCTCAAAATGAACATATGATGCCTTAACCGCCTCAAATGCCTCCAGGAACAGTGCATCGTCTGCTTCCCGTCCATCAAAAGAAAAACGCTCCGTCACGCGCACCAGATGAGGAGACGTAAACCGCGCCGTCCGCTTCCCGGCTTTCTGCAAAACCGCATCGAGAAACGAGCAGACCGACCCTTTTCCATTTGTTCCGGCCACATGTATGATTCTTTCCTCCCGCGGCAATGCATTCAGGTATGAAAGCATCCTGCGAAGCCCCTCCGCCGTATGTTTTTCACTGGTAAATTTCGGTATCTCATTCAGATATGCATCTGCCGCTTCTACCGTCCATTCTTCTTGTCTCATGGCATGAAATATCCTTTCCTGGCAAACGGAAGCGGCAGTACGAACTCTGCCGTCTGCCGCCTTGTCTTTTGTATGTTATTATTTTATATCATTTGCGGAGATCGTGCAAGTGGTTATATGGAATAAAGGCTGTACCTTCTTGTGTAATAGTAACTGTTCACAGGCAATGGAGAATTCCAAGGTATTTCCTATTATGCAAGAAACCCCTCTTGATAATCAAGAGGGGTTCCACTCATCAGCTCCCTGCCGGACTTGAACCGGCGACCTACGCATTACGAATGCGTCGCTCTACCAACTGAGCCAAGGAAGCATTTTAATTTGAAAAATGCTCTGGAAAACCCAAAGCAACTTTCGATGACCTGTCCGGGAATCGAACCCGGGTTTACGCCGTGAGAGGGCGTCGTCTTGACCGCTTGACCAACAGGCCGTATGTTTTATAATAGAATCGAGGCGACGTGATTCGAACACGCGACCTCTGCGTCCCGAACGCAGCGCTCTACCAAACTGAGCCACGCCTCGATTACATGACGTAGTATAATATAAATCCAGGAGAATGTCAACACTTTTTTTGAAGAATTTTTAAAAATATTTATTATGTTTAATATTTCGCTATAGTTGCTTGTGTTTGCTCAATTCAATAAATTTATATTTACTTCATCAGCTTCTGAATCGTCTTGCACAGCTCCTCAACCGCTTCTTCCCCATTTCCCGCCTCTATATCATCGACCACACAGGTTTTGATATGGTTGGACAGCAGGACTTTGGAAAAACTGTTCAGCGCCGCCTGAACCGCTGATACCTGGTTTAATATATCGACGCAGTATCGCTCGTCTTCCACCATCGCCTTCACACCGCGCACCTGTCCCTCGATCCGGTTTAAACGTTTCAGCAGATCTTTTTCTTCGGTCAGGTTTCTGTGTTTGTGACGTTCCGTCTCTCCTCCCTGACAGACCTGCGCTTGTGATTCACATTTACAACAGCCCATGCTTTTCTCCTATCTTTTATCAAAATGCTGCGAAATGGCATATTAATTCTACCATTTCGCAGCTTTTTTCATCCTACTGAATCGAGTCCACTTTATAATCCTGTGCCTCAACCGCCTCTTTCAACGTATCGTCCGCCACATCCGCACTCATGCTTACGACCGCGGTTCCTTTCTCATGGCTGACCTCTGCGCTCTCCACGCCTGCCAGTGCCTCCAACGCCTTCTTTACGCGTGCCTCACAGTGTCCACACATCATTCCTTCGATATTCATTGTCTTTGTCATCGTTATTTCCTCCATATTTATATTATTTTTTTGATTCTCACTTTTTTGCATTTCTTTTGAAACAGTCTCATTTCCATTTGCTGTTTGTCCAATTGACCGGGTGTCTTCTGCCCCCATCCTAACTGCACCTGCGTTTTCTGCCTTTTCTCCACCTTTACTAGCAGCCTTCTCAGCCCTCTTCCGCATCGGATGATCCTTCGATGCATCGTGCATCTTAAACAGATTTAGCCGCAGCGCGTTCGTCACTACGCAGAAGCTGGATAAGCTCATCGCTGCAGCGCCGAACATCGGATTTAATTTCCATCCAAAGATAGGATACCACAAACCAGCTGCAAGTGGAATACCCACAACATTGTAAAAGAATGCCCAGAACAGGTTTTCGTGAATATTTCGAAGCGTCGCACGGCTTAGACGGATTGCCGCCGGAACATCACTCAAACGGCTCTTCATCAGCACCACATCCGCGGCATCAATCGCGATATCTGTACCGGCTCCGATCGCGATACCTATATCGGCACGCGTGAGCGCCGGGGCATCATTGATACCATCACCGACCATTGCCACCTTGCCCTGTTCTTTCAGGCTGCGGATGACACTCTCTTTCCCATCCGGAAGTACTCCGGCAATGACTTCATCCACACCAGCCTGTGCCCCAATCGCACGGGCGGTCCGCTCATTATCTCCGGTCAGCATGACCACACGGATTCCCATGTTCTGCAGTTCCTTGACCGCCTGCGGGCTGTCTTCCTTGATGACATCTGCCACGGCAATCATACCAGCCAGACGACCATTTTTCATAAAGCACAGCGGTGTCTTGCCTTCCGATGCCAGGCGCTCAAAGGATGCCTGTTCCTGTGCGGACACCGTCGTATGTCCGCTGATATAGGAAAAGCTTCCGCCTGCCAATGAAGCGCCGTTTAACGTACCGGAAAGTCCATTACCCGGCAGCGCCTGGAAATCAGCCGCCTCCGGCGCATCCACCTGCTGTTCTTTTGCATAGAGAAGAACAGCTTTCGCCAATGGGTGCTCACTCTTCTTTTCCAGGGAAAGCGCCAGGCTTACCAGCTCCTTCTCAGTCACACCTCCGGACGGGATGACGTCGGTCACACGCGGCTCGCCGCTGGTGATCGTACCCGTCTTATCAAGCGCTACAATGTCCATTTTTCCGGTTTCTTCCAGCGAAACAGCTGTCTTGAACAAGATTCCATTTTTCGCGCCCATGCCGTTGCCGACCATAATCGCAACCGGCGTAGCCAGTCCCAGTGCACACGGGCAGCTGATAACCAATACGGAAATACCTCGCGCCAGTGCGAATCCAAACGTCTGTCCTGCCAGCAGCCAGATAATCGTTGTCACCACTGCGATCGTGATAACCGCCGGGACAAACACGCCGGAAACCCGGTCTGCAATCTTGGCGATCGGCGCTTTCGTCGCCGCCGCGTCGCTGACCATGCGGATAATCTGCGACAGGGAGGTATCTTCACCGACTCTGGTCGCCTCACAGCGCAGATAACCAGACTGGTTGACCGTTGCCGCCGAAACCGGGTCACCCTGTGCCTTATCCACCGGAATACTCTCGCCGGTCAGTGCTGCCTCGTTGACCGCGCTTGCTCCTTCCAGGACCACGCCGTCCACCGGGATATTTTCACCTGGGCGTACAACAAATACATCACCTTTCTTTACCTCTTCAATCGGAACCTTTTTTTCCACTCCATCCCGGATGATAACAGCTGTCTTCGGTGCCAGTTTCATCAGTCCCTTTAAGGCATCCGTCGTTTTTCCCTTGGAACGCGCCTCCAGCATTTTTCCGACTGTGATCAGCGCCAGAATCATTGCCGCCGACTCAAAGTAAAATTCATGCATGTAGGACATGACTGCCGTGTCGTTGCCCTTTAACTGTGCGTCCGTCATCGCAAACAACGCATATGTGCTGTAAATAAACGACGCGCCAGAACCAAGTGCTACCAGCGTGTCCATGTTCGGGGCGCGGTGTAAAAGTCCCTTGAAACCACTGATAAAGAATTTCTGGTTAATCACCATGATAATTCCGGCTAAAAGGAGCTGTAAAAGTCCCATCGCCACATGGTTGCCATCCATAAAGTGCGGCAGCGGCCAGCCCCACATCATATGTCCCATCGACATATACATAAGGACTGCTAAGAATCCCAGCGATGCGATCAGACGGTGTTTTAAAACCGGCGTCTCCCGATCTTTTAAGGCGTCCTCTGCCTCCGACGCGCTCTGCGCCTGCGCTGCAGCGCCCTGTCCTTTCAGGGATGCGCCATATCCGGCATCTTCCACTGCATGAATCACGGTCTCCGGCGGCACTTCGCCCTCGACGCCCATCGAATTTGTCAGCAGGCTGACCGAGCATGCCGTGACACCCGGCACTTTCGATACTGCCTTTTCAACCCGGCTGCTGCATGCCGCGCAGCTCATGCCGGTTACTGTATATTGCTTCATGGTCTCCTCCTATCTCTTAACTGTCCTTATAATATACCCCCACTGGGTATATGTCAACCCCAATTTCATTTATAATCTGTAACGGTTCAGTACCTTCACAGTCACGCGCAAAAAGACCCTGTCCGGAGAATTTCCCCGTACAGAGTCTTTTATACATTCGCATCCATGCCGCCCTTTGGCGGGCATAGACATTATTCCATTTTTATCTGTGCATCATCCAAACAGCACGCCCAGCACGCCGTAGGACAGAATCGACATAATCACCGTCGCCAGCGCGATACCGACTAAAATCGCGCCAAATGCCTTGCCAAATTTCATGTGGAGCAGGGATGCCACCAGCGCGCCTGTCCATGCGCCGGTTCCCGGAAGCGGGATGCCGACAAAGAGCATCAGCCCCCAGAACTCATATTTCTCGATCTGCCCTTTTTTGCTCATCGCTTTGCGTTCCAGCCAGAGCGCAATACCACGGAAACACGGAACCTTCTTCATCCACTCCAGCACATGGCGGATTAGAAGCAGGATAAACGGGATCGGCAGGATATTTCCCACGATACAGATCGGGATCGCCCGCAGGATCGGCACGTTTAAGAGTGCCGGTGACGCAGCCAGAAGCCCGCCTCGAAGTTCCAGAATCGGAATCATCGAGATAATGAAGATAATTGCCTCCTTCGATATGACTCCGGATAAATTAGCTGTAAACCATTGTACCAGTGAATCCATAAATTATGCCTGCTCCCCGCTGTTATTTTCATTCTGTGCCGCAGTATCGGTGGTGTTCTCCGAAACAGAGTCCGAAGCATCCGCGGAATCCGCGTCTGAGTCAGCCGTGCCTTCTGTTTCTGCGTTGTCAAGCGCCTCATCTGCTGCAGCTTCATCCTTCTCTTCAAAGATAGTCTCCTGCATCTCCTCCGGTTCTTCCGGCTCATGCACATCTGCAGATGTCGTCGAATCCATCGGCGCACCGCACCGGCTGCAGAATGCCGCATTTTTCTCCACCTTTGCGCCGCACTCCGCGCAGACTCTTGTGCCCTCTAACTCGGCAATCTCATCCTCCAGGGACGCAATCTTCACAAGCCCAGCCTGGATAGTATGGAACTCATCTGCGAATTTCCCTTCCAGCTCGCCCTCATGTCTGTCATAGTATGCTTTTCCCAGTGTGATATATGCCTTATTAATCTTATCTTTCTCGGCGGACAACTTCGATTTCAGCTGTAATACGCCTGTAATGTCCTTTACCCGGTTCGCAGCTTCCTTGCTCTTATCGCTGATCACCTTTCCAAGCTCATCGAAAAATGCCATATTTCTTCCTCCTCTGCGGGATATGTACGCCTCAAATTTTGTTCTGCCTGATGTGACGGCGCATCGCTGTTCTAAATCCAAAGGCAGGTTCATGCAAAACCAAAGCGTCTGATATTTTCTCATAACGATTCAGCCGGTTTTTGCATCAAATACATAAACCGGCTGAACCGCTACGTTTCCCTTTATTTTAGCCCCTACGGGGGAGAAAGTCAATCTTTTGCATCCCTGAATCAACTCCAGGCAGCTTTTTTAATACGCAAACACCCGGTTCAGCCGCATCAATTCCGGTGTCAGGCCGAAGGTCGATTTCACAAACTCCGGAACCTTGCCATAGCGGAACGAGCGCTGGTAGATGCCATACTGACCCGATTCATCCATTTCATAGTCCGCCGCATATTCCCCATCATACAGGGCATTCTGACCGGCATCCACCGTATATGTCTGACCTATCTCATTTTCCTCCATTGAATTTACCGAATCCCTCAAATCATCCTCTGAAACTGCCCCTGTGTCCTCTGTACTGAACACATATACTGCAATATTGATCCCCTGATATACCTCCGCCATTTGATTGATCTGCACCATATCATCCGAAGCGGAGTTTGCAAGAATTTCTGCAATCTGTTCCGGATCTGTAATCGTCACCTCGCGTCTGCTGTTATTCTGAAGATACTCCCGCTGGCGTTTTCCAAGCTCTGTATCTGCCGGTGCCAGCTGATCCTCCGGAATCTTGCCGCCCTGATACTGAAGCACGATTTTTTCTGTATTTTCCGGCGTCACCTTGCTGCCGACCTCGGTACCACACTGTTTCAGAATCGCGATCGTCTCCTGGAAGGACGGATAAATCGGGTAATAATCAAACTGGTTAAATGTGTCATAATAGCCGCCATTTTTACGAATCACATCAATCATCGCCTGCATCTCATTTGTCTTAAACTGAATCTCCGCGATCGGCATCTCCTCCCGGCGCATATCCGGCGTCAGAGCCATCAGCTCTTTCTGGTATGCAGCAAGAAGCGCCGCCTTCGTCTGCTCATCCGGAAGCTTCACATGGCTGCAGTCCTCTCCCTCTTTGTAATTGACGCCTGCGGCATCGTCTGCCTGTAGGGACAGCACCGGGTACATTCCCAGTTTATAGCTCTGATTTTCATAAATGGAATCTAGCTGTTCCCGCAGCTCCGTTACATTGATCGTGCGGTAATTACGGTAAACGGTTTTTCCATTGTTCAGATGCCAGGACAGCACGATCGAATCATAGCGTGAATCCAGATCCGTCTCACTCATCCAATCCTGTCCGCCGTTCAAATGCTTCCTCTGTCTGGAAGCTGTCTCGATGCCCTGCGCGCCAATTTCCCGCAGGACACGGATTCCATCCTCATCCGAGATCTGCATTTTATCTGCCACATCTCCCTGGGACGCCCATTCCATTCCAGCACTGTAGCCATCCCTATACATTCTCGGAGTCACATGGTAAGCCCCTGCCGCATTGTTGTCCAGCGCATCACAGTAAATACCCGCGTATGCAACCTTGTCAGCATCCGGCAGATAGCTGTCATATCCTGCCACATCCAGGCGGAACCCTAAGAAAATGGCTGCCACTGCCACCGCACTGATGACAAGCTGTCTCTTATGTGCAAACAAGCTCTTAAAATCGAAATGATAGATAATTTCGATCAGGCAGCTGGTGATGAGCAGTCCGCAGATCAAGCCAAACACGGTCCAGATATCATCATTCAGGATTGACCGGAAAATCATTCCGGAAAACAGCGTGATCGGCACAACCAGAAGGAAACGGATCACCGGCTCACTTACCTTAAATGCCATCGCTCTTCCCGCCGCCTCAGACGGGCGTTTCCAGTACAGGAACATTCCCAGACCAAAGATCAGGGCTGCCACTGCCAATGCAATGACTGCCATCCGGGTGGGATGATCCGAACCAGTTGCCGTGCCGTACCAGAAAACCGGTGAGGTGCGCTCGCACCAGCGCAGCAGAAAATTTCCATTGTCATAAAACGTCATGAAGTATTCGGAAAAATACGTCGATACCACTGCAGCCACACCCGGTCCCCAGCTAAAAAGCACGCCGGTTCCCAGTAAACCCACGATCAGATTGCCTGTCAGAATCACTGCCAGCACAACCGTCATGTACACCAGTGTAAAAAAGCACATATGCTGTACATACCCAATCAACAGGGTTCCCCATGAAAATGGTGCGCCCTTTACCTGCAGCATCACTCCTGCCGCCAGCAGAAATACCAGATACGGGACTGCCAGATACAGGATACCGTCCAGGCAGGTCACAGTATAAAGCATTTCACGGCTGATCGGAAGGCTGTGAAAAAAATCCGTTTTCTTTTTCGAATGGAGATACGAAAAACCGGACGCTGCCAGCACCACTGCCGCCACAATCAGGATAAATACCAGCATTACATTCTGGATCGAATACATATTCAGCATCTCATTGGTCAGCTTTAATTTTGCTTCTGCTAACGCCGCTTCGACGCTCAGATCTTTAGACAAGTTATCCGGACGCAGCATTATGCTGGTTTCCAGCGCTGTCAGGACCGGAAACAGAAAAAAGCACAAAAGTGCGGTAAGCGCCACGCTCCAGAGACGCTGCTTCGTATTTTCTCTCATATATTTAAAAAACAAGCCTTTTGATGTCATAACCAGCCACCTCCGTTTCACTGATAAAGATCTCTTCCAGGGAAAGCGGTATCATTTCAAAAAACACCGGATGATACGCCTGTAAAATTGTCTGAATCTCTTCCCGTTTTCCGCGCACGGTAAGAGTCAGGAGACTTCCCCTCTGTTCCGTCTTTATAATATCGATTCCCTGCAAATCGCTGCTCCCCACTCCCGCCGGAAGCACACACTGAATCTTGTGAATATTTAACTTCATATCGTCCAGATCCTTTGAGAGAAGCATTCCTCCCTTGTGAAGCAGACCTACATGGTCGCAGATATCTTCCAGCTCCCGCAGATTATGAGAGGCGATGACCGGCGTGAGGTTCCGCTCCTCGATATCATTAGCAAAAAGACTCTTGACCGTCTGCCGCATGACCGGATCCAGCCCGTCAAACGTCTCGTCGCAGAACAGATAATCGGTTCCCGCACAAATGCCCAGCAGCACAGCGAGCTGTTTTTTCATACCCTTTGAAAAGGTCTGCACCTTCCGTCGGCTTTCCAGTTCAAAATTCTTCAGCAGTTTATCAAACCGGGCTGCATCAAACTTCGGATAAATTCCCTGATAAAACACCTTCATATCTTCCGCCGTTCCATTGCTTAAGAAATACGGCTCATCCGGGATATAAAAGCACCGTGCCTTTACCTTTGTATTCTCAAATACCGTCTCATCATCAACCGTAACGCTTCCTTCGTCCGGCTTTAAAATACCGGCTGCCATCCGCAAAAAAGTACTTTTTCCGGCGCCGTTGGTTCCAATCAGACCAAAGACACTTCCATTGTGAATCTCCGCATGGATATGATCGACTGCCACTGTATCATAAAAACGCTTCGTCAGATTCTCAGCCTTTATCATTCCTGTTTCCTCCTTTCTCACTTCCATAGCTCTGGATGACCTGCTCCTGGAACTCCAGCATCGTGATGCCGGTTCCTTTTGCATCCCGGATCAGAAGTTCCAGCTGATCCCAGATCTCCTGCCGCTTCCTCTCCCGGATCTGCCGGTTATCCGCCACAAAACTGCCCCTGCCCTTAACCGAATAAATATATCCCTGGCGTTCCAGCTCTGCGTACGCCCGCTGGATCGTATTCGGATTCATCGACAGCTCCGTTGCCAGACTCCGCACGGATGGAAGCTGACTGTCCTGCTCCAAAATTCCCCGGACCATCAGATCCGACAGCTTCTCAACAATCTGCTCATAGAGAGGTCGTCGATCTTTATAATCAATCAGAATCATGCTCACATTCTCCTTTCCTCCATTCTGCCCTGTATCAAAAATCATAAGTGTATTAGTTCATTTAATACAGTTATAGTATACAAAAAGGGCAGTCGATTGTCAACCGACTGCCCTCTTACGATTTTCTTAACAACCTTTTTGGTTATATCCGAATAGAAACAAACTTCTGCAATCAAAGATTGATTACTGAGCCTGTGTCTCCTCAACTGCCTCAGTCTCTTCTGTTTCAGCCTCAGTCTCCTCAGCTGCCTCAGTCTCTTCCTCAGATGCCTCTTCGGTCTCTTCCTCGGAAACTTCCTCAGTCTCTTCTGTTTCAGCCTCAGTCTCCTCAACTGCCTCAGTCTCTTCTGCCTCTACAGTCTCCTCTGCTGCTGCAGTTGTCTCCTCTGCCTTGCTGCCGCAAGCGGTCAAAGCAGATGCTGCTACCATTGCACTCATAACTAAGATTGCTGCTGTTTTTGTAAGATTCTTTCTCATAATTATTCTCTCCTCTTTAAAACATACGATTTATGTTTTCTTGTACCTCATCGGTACAGGACTTATAATAAAAACAAATTATGTCCAAAATATGAACAGATAATTAACATTCACTAAATAAATCCCATATTTCTTACAAAAAACGAAAGCTTTCGTAAGAAAAATCCTTGTTTCTGTTGGTTTTACATCATTTTTTTAAGTCTTTAAATCTTAATATATATGCGGCAGTTTTCTCGTTTCAATGCTGCTTTTTCCCGGTTTCCAGCTTATTTTTATTCTTTTTTCGTTTCTTTATGAACAATTTTCCCGATTTTGTGTTTACGATTTGTTCACAATTTAGCCAAATTTGAACGGTTGGAACCGGACTGAAATTCCGTCATATATTTCCGGTAGCGAAGCGGCAGGCGCGTTCGCTGGCAGGCTGGATTTTCCCGCTCCTTAATTCCTATCTGATGAAAAAATGCACTCCAGAGCGCCGCATATTCGCTCTGATCGGTTTTCCCGGAAAGCGCCTGCAGGGGTTCTGTATCAGCCCCGCGCATCATATACCACCGCCCCTTTCCTGTCCAGACTCCCGCTTCCTGATGATTTTTATCATAGATAATAAATGGTTCCGATGGCAGGCGATCCGTAAAATACGGCATCAGCAATGCCGTCACCCGGTTTTTCGGACCAATCTCAGAAAATAGTACCTGATCGGAATATTCCGCAAACCGCATAAATTCTATCTGCAAATGCGCTTCATTGGCAACCGCGCGGTTGATCTGAAAGACTGCCTGCACCGCCGGTATCTGTAAATTGTCCGTGATACGTCTCCCTGCTGCCCCTGCGCCAAATCCACAGACCAGAAACCGGTAGACCGCCTCTGCCCGATCATCCCGTTCACTCAGTGCCGTGCGGTAAATCCAGCTGTACGCCAGTTCTGACAGGGATCTGCGCACCGAGCGCACGACTTTCTGCGCCTTGAGCTGATCCACCGCCACCTCCCGGTACTCCGAAAACAGGCTGTAATTATATTCGCCCTGTACTTCCAGCCGCACGTTCTCATGCCCCAAGCGGCTGCTCCAGGCATCATATACTCCTGTGAATATGCCTTCCGGACTGTCTTCACATACAAATACAACCATTTTTCTCTCCTCCGTTCGTTTCATACCTGCGCCATATGAAAATCATCAAACAACGACATCTGGCGGTACAGCCCGCTCTGTGACAGCTGCCACTGCTTCCGCTTTTCTTCACTGACTAGCTGTGCCGCGATCGCATCCTCATGGATCTGCACCGGGTACATCATCCGCCCTGAACAGGTAATGAAGTATACCGCCCGCTTCAACACAACTCCCATCTTTTTCAAATCTTCAAACCGAAGCGCCGTCTGCTTTCTCGCAGCGACAATCCGCATCGCAGACTTTACCCCGATGCCCGGAACCCGCAGAAGCATCTCATACGGTGCCCGGTTTACCTCCACCGGGAACTCTCCCAGGTTCTGCAGCGCCCAGTCGCACTTCGGATCCAGAAACACATTAAAATTAGGGTGTTTTTCACTCAGAAGTTCCGACGCCCGGAAGCCATAGTAGCGCATCAGCCAGTCCGCCTGGTACAGACGGTGTTCTCGCAGAAGCGGCGGTCCGTCCGGAAGATCCGGAAGCAGGCTGTCCTCATTCACCTTGATAAACGCCGAATAAAAGACCCTCTTTAATCCAAAATTCCGATACAGCGCTTCCGCGACTGCAACCATCTGATAATCACTCTCCGGAGTCGCCCCGACAATGAGCTGCGTGCTCTGACCGCCGGGGACGAAATAATTCTTGCTGTTTGAGATATTTCCCAGTCCGAAACTGCCATAGATCGAGCGTCCCGGGATGACACGGGGGATCTCCGGTGTATGTGTCCTTCCAACCCTTTCATCCGTTTCCCCCGACTCTTTCGACCTCATAAATCCTTTTACCTTGTCTCCATTCCGCCCCCAATCCATCTTTGTCTCTGTCTGATTCAGACTCAGAATTCCCTTGTCAGCCTGCAGACATTCCCTTTCCCCTTTTCCTATCGCTTTACCACCAATTCCATATCTCCCGTCTCCCGGAATCTGAATTTCTCCGCGCTCTTTCTGCGGAAGCCATGCCCCTCTGCTCTCCAGACGCCCTTCCTGCTCCAGCTGTCTCGCGATCCCAGTCTGGATCTGGCGCATCGGGCGCAGTATCTTGTCCCGCGTCTTTCCCGGTGCCAGGCGCGCCAGACCATCAGCCGTCGGAAGCTCCAGATTCACACTCATCCGGTCCGCCAGAAAGCCCACTCTCTCAATCAGCTCCGGATCTGCCCCCGGAATTGCTTTCACATGGATGTAACCGTTAAATCGATGGACGCGCCGAAGGCGGTACAAGGTCTGATACAGCAGTTCCATCGTGTGATCCGGTGTCTCCAGCACACCGGAACTTAAAAACAATCCTTCTATATAGTTGCGCCGGTAAAATTCCATCGTCAGACGGCAGACCTCCTCCGGCGTAAAGGAGGTACGGACCGTGTCATTGCTCCGACGGTTGACACAGTAATGACAGTCATAGATGCACTGGTTCGTAAATAAAATTTTCAGCAGGGAGATACAGCGCCCATCCGAGGCAAAACTGTGGCAGATGCCGTCCACCCGGCTGTTTCCAAGAAAGCCTTCCTTTCCCTTTCTACCCACGCCGCTGGATGTGCAGGCGGCGTCATACTTCGCCGCATCCGATAAAATTCTTAACTTTTCTTCGATTGAAAGATTTTCCTGTATCAGCATGAGGTTCTTCCTCCTCCCGTCCTACCGAACATTAGTTCTGGATTTATCATACCATACTCCCTTTTTAAATGCAAGCTTTTTCGAACATACATTCTGTCATTATTCCCATATGTGTTACTGTTCACGCATGCCCAGTAACGGGATTTTGCTGATGCTTCGCATTCCAAATCAGCAAAATCTGCAGACAGAACTGTATCCGAACCTTGCCAATCTCCGCCTTTAAATTTTCTCTTAAAATATAATTTCGATAACACATGACAATATTTCTGATTGTTTTCCTCGCAAGCCGCGTTTATAATAAAGAAAGATTAAAGGTATAGAATGAATTATTCTTATAGGTAGGATGAAGGAGGAGTTTACAATGGCTATTTTAGTTACTGGAGGCGCCGGTTACATCGGCAGTCATACCTGCATCGAACTTTTAAACGCCGGATATGAGGTCGTTGTCATGGACAACCTTTACAATGCCAGTGAGGAAGCGCTGCGCCGCGTGGAGAAAATCACCGGCAAGCATGTAACCTTTTACAAGGCAGATATGCTGGATCGCGAGGCAGTCAATGAGATTTTTGAAAAAGAATCCATCGATTCGGTCATTCATTTTGCAGGCTTAAAGGCAGTCGGGGAATCCGTTGCGAAGCCACTGGAATATTACCACAACAATATCACCGGAACCCTGATTCTCTGCGACGTAATGCGCAATCATGGCGTCAAGAAAATCATTTTCAGTTCCTCCGCTACCGTATACGGAGATCCGGCATTCGTCCCGATCACCGAAGAATGCCCGAAAGGCAAAATCACAAACCCTTACGGTCAGACAAAGGGAATGCTTGAGCAGATTTTAACTGACCTGCACGTGGCAGATCCGGAATGGAATGTCGTTCTGCTCCGCTACTTCAACCCAATCGGTGCACACAAGAGCGGTCTGATCGGCGAGGATCCGAAGGGAATCCCGAACAACCTGGTTCCTTATATCGCACAGGTTGCTGTCGGCAAGCTGAAATGTCTCGGTGTCTTCGGCAATGATTACCCGACTCCGGACGGAACCGGTGTGCGCGATTACATCCACGTAGTTGACCTTGCGGTCGGTCATGTAAAAGCACTCCAGAAATTTAACGATAAGCCAGACGTATATATCTACAACCTCGGCACCGGCAAAGGCTACAGCGTACTCGATGTTGTCAAGGCTTACGAAAAAGCCTGCGGCAAAACAATTCCTTATGAAATCAAGCCACGCCGCGCCGGCGATATCGCAACCTGCTACTCCGATGCTACCAAAGCGAAAAATGAACTCGGCTGGGAAGCTCAGTACGGCATTGAGGAGATGTGCGCTGACTCCTGGAAATGGCAGTCGATGAACCCGAACGGATATCGGGACGCTGAGGACTAAGAGATGAAAAAGAATGTGCTTGGCACATTCTCGCGCCGAGCGCGGTCGCTTGCGACATGTTTCTGCTTCGCGCGAGTGCGCATCATTGGCACGTTAGCGCCTTTTTGTGTAATAGGGAATTCCAGGAAATTTCCTATTACATGACAAAAGCGGCTGACAGATGTCCACCCTAACATCTGCCAGCCGCTTTTTCTGTTCTTTATTTGTGTTCCGCAAATCCCCGCCGCATTTTTTCCAGCGCCCGCTTCTCGATCCGGCTCACATAAGAACGCGAAATCCCAAGTCTGGCGGCAATCTCCCGCTGCGTCTGTTCCTTTCCGCCAAACAGCCCGTACCGACTGCGTAAGACGATTTTCTCTGTTTCTTTTAAACACGCCTCATAGGCGCGGTAAAGCTGTTCAATTTCCTGCTTTAAAATAATGGTTTCCAGAACTTCTTTTCCTTCTGCCTCCAGCACATCCATCCGGCTGACGGTTTCTCCATCTTTATCTACCCCGATCGGGTCATATAACGAGATATCCTTTGCATATTTTTTACCAGCACGGAAGGTCATCAGAATCTCATTCTCGATACATTTCGCCGCATACGTCGCCAACCGCGATCCCCGCTCCGGATGAAACGTATTGACCGCTTTAATGAGCCCGATGGTGCCGATCGACAGGAGATCTTCCATTTCATAATCTGTACCCTGATATTTTCTGGTCACATGCGCCACCAGCCGTAAATTTCGCTCTATCAGAGTATTGCGTGCCTCATGGTCTCCCTCTTTCATGCGTTCCAGACAGGACCGTTCCTCTCCAGGTGTCAAAGGCTTTGGAAATGTATGCAAAGAAAAAGCCACCCTGAAGCTTACTTACTGATAGTTTATGCTTCGGTGGCTTTTCCAGTGCACCACTTGCTTTTCCGATTTTAGAAAGGGAGCTAAAAATCATACCATCCAGCCGGTTATAAATCCGCTGCGTCTAAAAATATTGATACCTCTTTCTCTTCGCCACCAAAAAGATAACTGACACCGTCACGGACATACACTCCGCCACGATAATTGCGCCCCAGATTCCGTTCAGGCCCAGGAGCAGCGGCAGAATGATAACCGATGCACTTTCAAACACAAGAGTACGCAAAAAAGCTATCAGCGCCGAGGTCAGTCCATCTCCCAGCGCCGTAAAAAAGGCGGAACTGAAAATAGAGAAACCGCAGAATAAGAACGAAACCGCATAAATGGAATACGCATGTACCGTCATGTCCAGAAGCCCGGCATCATATCCTACGAAAATAGCTGCCAACGGTGCCGCCATCACCTCGGACAGCAGCAGCATGCTCAGAGACGCCGCCGCGATCAGAACCACACTGCGCTTTAGCAGGTTATTTAACTCCTTTTTATTTCCTGCGCCGTAGTGATAGCTGATAACTGGAGCTACGCCGGTCGCATAACCGATGAAAATCGCAAGAAAAATAAAGTCCACATACATGATGGTTCCGTAAGCTGCGACTCCGTTTTCTCCCGCGTAGCGCATCAGCTGCGCGTTATACAGCATGCCGACAATGGACATGGAAATACTGCTCATCAATTCCGATACACCGTTGGTGCAGGCACGTCTGAGCGCTCCTCCATCCCACTTTGGTCTGCGAAGGCGCAGGC
Organism: Clostridium sp. AF02-29; assembly: GCF_934835585.1. Taxonomy (NCBI): domain Bacteria; kingdom Bacillati; phylum Bacillota; class Clostridia; order Eubacteriales; family Clostridiaceae; genus Clostridium; species Clostridium sp. AF02-29. The sequence continues at coordinate 85,313 of NZ_CAKVZK010000005.1, forward strand.
TGCTACTGTTCTTCCGCAGGAAATAAACCAGCGGTATCGTTCCGCCTATGATCTGTCCCATCGCAGTCGCCATCGCCGCTCCGGCAATTCCCCAATGGAACACTCCCATGAACAGAACATCTCCCGTCATATTGAGCACACCCGAAATGATCGTTACAATCAGACCCAGCTTCGGCTTCTCCGCCGTCACGGAAAGGCTGCCAAACGCATACTGCAGCATTAAAAACGGAAGCGCCACCAGAATGATCCGTCCATACCGGATGCAGTCCGCCAGCATCTCTCCCTTCGCGCCAAGAAAGGCAGCGATCTGCGGTAAAAACAGAATACTGATAACCGCAATTACCAGACCAGAAACAACGGTCGCAGCGATCAGAAGGGAAAAAATCTCCTGCGCCTTCTCACGCCTGCCCTCGCCCATAATCCGGGCGATCAGGGCACTTCCACCCGTGCCGAACATAAATCCCATGGCACCTACGACCATCAGAAACGGCATAATGAAATTGACCGCCGCAAACGGCGTTTTTCCTACAAAATTCGATACAAAATATCCATCTACCACTCCGTAAATGGAGGTAAAAATCATCATTAAAATAGATGGAATTGTAAACCGGATCAATCTCCCAAAACCGAAATGATCCGATAACTGAATCCTCTGTTCCATAACATTCTCCTGTCAAATTTTTAAGTAATTCTGCCATTATATCACGATTCGCATCTTCGATGCTTACCGCTGCTGACGCAGCTATCGTGATCGCCATTCGCCGTTCGCCATAAATCTGCAAGCAGCTTTCTGGCTCACTTGCGCTCATTATATCATAATTCTTCACATCACGGAACATCACCTGCACCTCTTCTCCGTTACTGTTCACGCATACGTGCCCAGTAACGGAATTTGCCGTGGCTTCGCATTTAAATACGGCAAATTCCTGCTGCCACCACGTTTTCTTACGGCACTTTCGGTTCCAAAAGTGCCTACCCGTGAATACTCTCCCCTTGAGCCAAATAATTATTATTCCTACGGTTGATTTTTTCGGAATTATTCTGTATAATGAAAATAAATTTACAGTTTAACGCGTTAAACCTCAACGCATTAAATTCAAAAAAGCACAACTTTCACATTAGGGAGGAACTATGTTATGAGCGAAGACAAAAAATTAAACATGCCTCAGTCGCTTCTGCTTCTGCTCCTGATCATCGGAGCGGTTGCAGTCTGCATCCGGCTGAAAACGGGCGGACCGATGATTGGACTATTTATGAGCTGGATCATCATCTATCTGTTTTGTAAGGTATTACGCATAAATTATGAGCATGTTGTAAACGGCGCTTACGACGCGATCCGGGTTGTCGTTCCTACCCTGTGCCTGCTCATGGCAATCGGCGTCATGATCGGTACCTGGCTGCAAAGCGGCACGATTGCAACCATCATTGTCGGCGGTTTAAAACTGATCAACCCGACCTGGCTGCTGCCTCTGACCCTGATTTTCTGTGCCGTATTAAGCCTTGTGACCGGAACCTCCTACGGTTCCGTCGGCAGTGCCGGTGTTGCCATGATGGCAATCGGCAACGCGATGGGCATCCATCCTGGCATGGTGGCAGGTGCTGTCATCTGCGGCGCGATGTTCGGTGACAAATTAAGCCCGCTTTCCGACACAACCAACCTGGCTCCAGCGGTTGCTGGCTCTAAATTAAACGACCACGTGCGTTCCATGCTCTGGACCACGCTTCCGACCTTTGTCATCAGCCTGGTTCTCTTTGTAATTCTTGGCATCAGCCAGACTTCAGGGAACTATGAAACTGGAAATCTTCTGACATACATCGATGCCCTGCAAGGTGAGTTTAAACTTGGCTTCATCACTCTGCTTCCAGCCATCGCAATCATTATTCTGCTTTTATGCAAAGTAAACGCGGTTGTCTCCCTTGGTCTTTCCGCCATCTGCGCCGGAGCTGTCTCTTTCTTCTATCAGGGCGCAACTCTGCAGAGTATCATCCGTGTTGCTTACAACGGATACAGTACCAGCATTGAGGAAGGTATTTTACAGACCATCTTAAACCGCGGCGGTATGAGCAGCATGCTTCAGTATGTGGCAATCATCTGCTTTGCAGTTGGTATGGGCGGTATGCTGGATCGCCTCGGCGTTCTCGGCAATCTCTTAAACGCCATCGTAAATCACATCAACAGCGATGGCAGCCTGATTGCAGCAAGCCTTTTAGTCGGCTATGTAACCAGCTTAATCAGCTGTTCCCAGCCGATGTCCCATGTCCTGACTGGAAATATGATGAAACCGCTGTTCAAATCCAGAAAAATCGCACCGGAAATCCTTTCCCGTACCCTTGAGGACGCAGGTACTTTATCCGGTCCGATGATTCCGTGGCACGGTTACTGTGTATACATGTCTGGAACCCTCGGCGTTGCCTGGTCAGTATTCTTCCCATACCTGTTCTTACTGTACTTAACCCCTTTGTTCAGTATTTTCTATGGATTTACGGGAATCTCCATCCGGCATACAGACGACGCTCAAAATTAAACCTTTCACTTGATGAAAACAAAATGATCGAAACATATATGCAGCCTTTGACACAGTGTTTACCTGTGCAAAGGCTGAACACATCTAATTTGCCCGAACTTTTTTCATGATTTCGCGCAAAATATATTACATATGAATTTAGGAGATGAATATTTATGATGGAAACAAAGCTTGTACTTCTCGGAACCGGTACCCCGAATGCCTGCCCGAATGCCAGCGGTCCTTCTTCTGCAGTTGTCGTAGGCGACCGCGCTTATCTTGTAGATTTTGGTCCTGGCGTTGTCCGTCAGGCGGCGAAAGCATACCAACAGGGAATTGATGCCCTGCGCCCGGACCGGCTGATGATCGCATTCTGCACACATCTGCACACCGACCACACGGCCGGCTATCCGGATCTCATTTTTACTCCGTGGGTGCTGGAACGCCCGAAGCCGCTGAAAGTATTCGGTCCAAAAGGCATCCAGAACATGACCGAACATATTTTAAAAGCATATGAGACGGACATCGACTTCCGTATCCACGGCTTTGAAAAAGCCAACGAAAATGGCTACAAAGTCGAAACTACCGATATCCAGCCTGGTATCATTTATCAGGATGACCGCGTGACGGTTGAGGCATTTCCAGTCAGCCACGGTACGCTCGAAAGCTACGGATTTAAGTTTACAACGCCGGATAAGGTGATCGTGATCAGCGGTGACACGGCTCCGCTTGAGATCGTGGCGCAGAAAGCGGAAGGCTGCGATATTCTCCTCCATGAGGTCGAGTACACCGCCGGACTCTCCGCCAGAGAGCCAAAATGGCAGAAATACCACCAGGAAGTTCACACTCTCAGCGTTGATCTGGCAAAGATTGCCGCCAAAGCGCACCCGCGGCTTCTGGTTACCTACCACCGTATCTATCACATGGAAATCCAGGACAACACCCGCGATGTCGAGGCTGAGATGGCGCGCAGAAACACCGCCATTTTGCAGGAAATCCATGATGCCGGATATGAAGGTGTCGTTGTAAATGGACAGGATTTAGATGTATTCTAAGAAAAATTTAAGGGGCTGTGAAATAAGTCCCTGCCAGCATCATCCGGTCATTATCAAATGCCTTCTTCTTTTTCTCCGCATAGCAGTCTAAAAGGTCATTCACCCCCATTTTCGCTCTCTCCTCACCGCCCAGATCCAGGATGATCCGCCCTTCATCGAGCATGATCGTCCGGTTTCCGGTCGTGAGCGCCTGCGACAGATTGTGGGTGATCATCAGCGTCGTCAGATGGTTTTCCGACACAATCGACCGCGTGATCTCCATGACCTTATCCGCCGTCGCCGGGTCAAGCGCCGCTGTGTGCTCATCCAGAAGAAGGAGCTTTGGCATGACAAGCGTACACATGAGAAGCGTCACAACCTGTCTCTGACCACCTGACAGAAGCCCTACCTTCGTCTTCATACGGTTTTCCAGATCCATATGGTACTTCTCAAGCTCTGTCCGGAATAGATCCTTTTCCTGTTTGCGGACCGCACTTCGAAATGGCTTCCGATCCTTCCGGGTATATGCCAGCGCCAGATTTTCCTCGATCGTAAGATGCGGCGCCGTTCCTTTCATCGGATCCTGGAACACGCGCCCGATCTGGCGCGCCCTACGGTGCTCCGACAGAAAAGTGATATCCTGACCATCCAGGAAAATCTGTCCCTGGTCCAGCCAGTAATTGCCGCAGATCGCATTAAAAAGCGTCGATTTTCCCGCTCCGTTGGAACCGATGATCGTCACGAACTCCCCATCATCCAGATGCAGGTCCAGTCCGTTCAAAGCGTGGTGCTCGCTCGCCGTACCAGCGGAAAATACTTTGGTTGCCTGTTTTACATCTAACATAGTACATCTCCATCTTTTATCCCTGTTTGTAACTGCTTTCCAGGTTATTGTTCATACATATCTCTTTCTCTCGTCCGCTTCATCTTTGAAAGCCCCATCTGATAACGGATCGCCGGAAGCGCCAGCGCCGCCGCTACGATGCACGCTGATACCAGTTTTAACGCATATGCCGGAAAAATCTGGCTCTTGGTTGCCGCTGCGATGATATAACGGTAGATGATCGAACCGAAAATCGAGGAAAAAAATCCGATTTCCAGACCTCTTTTTCCAACAATCACTTCGCCAATGATGACCGATGCCAGACCTACGACCAGCATACCGGAACCGGAGTTTACATCCGCAAATCCCTGATACTGGGCAATCAGACCGCCGCTGACCGCTACCAGTGCATTGCTGAATGCCAGCGCCGTGATCTTCATCGCGTCTACATTGATGGAGGACGCGCTCACCATCGCCTCATTATCGCCCGTCGCCCGGATGCAGAGTCCCAGATGCGTCCGGAAGAAAAGAATCAGCAGCACCAGGCAGACTGCTGCTGCCGCGATCGCAATCACGAGTCTTGCCGCCTCTTTTGAAAGTCCCAGGCTTTCTGCCGCTTTAAATATGGTCGGAACATTGATGAGGGAAATATTCGGGCTGCTTCCCATCACAATCAGGTTGATGGTGTAAAGCCCGCACATTGTGAGGATGCCAGCTAATACCGCATGAATCCCCATCTTCGTCTGGAGTACGCCTGTCACACAGCCTGCCAGCGCCCCGGCCACAGCTGCTGCCACGATCCCGGCAACCGGATGCCCCGCCAGCGTGCAGACTGCCGAGGCTGCCAGTCCCAGCGTAAAACTCCCCTCCGCCGTCAGATCCGGAATATTTAAAATGCGGAATGTGACGTATATTCCAAGCGCCAGTATTCCATATAAAAATCCCAACTGCAGGGATCCGATCACCAGTGTCATGTGTGCTTCCTCCTATTTTCAAGTTCGTTTGTAATTACTCCGCAAATTTCCACAATCAATGAATGTGCGTACCAGCCAGACTGCTATATATCTTACTCCGCATCCTTTACAAAGGTTGCCTCGTTCTGCACCTCATCCGAGAATGTGATTTCCAGTGCATCGGCTGTATCCTGATTGATTACCATATTGGAAGCCGGTACCACAACAGCTGCAATATCCTCCATCGCAGTTCCGTTTAAGTATTCCAGTGCCATATCTGCGGTCTGTGCGCCGATCTCGGTATCGCTGATCGCAATCGTTGCAAATGCACCAGAATCAACCATAACAGCGGAGCTTCCATATACCGGAATCTTCGCATCTCTTGCCACTTCCGTTACCATCGGCATTGCACTCTGGATGACACTGTCATTCGGTACAAAAATCGCGTCAACCTCGCCCGCTAAAGACTGTGCCGCCTGCTGTACTTCAGATGAGTTCGTAACAACCGCCTCTTTATAGGAAAGTCCCTGATCGTCTAAATATTTTTTTGCATTCTCCACGGTGCTGACGGAATTGATCTCGCTTGTATTATACAACATTCCGTAGGTCTTACAATCTGGTGTCAGCTTATCGCTCAGTGCGAAAATATCCTCAACCGGAATCGCATTGGAAGTACCGGTTGCATTCTTATCCGGCTTTTCCATATCGGTAATGACACCCGCGCCGACCGGATTGGAAACAGCGATAAAGAATACCGGAATATCCGTCTCCAGGTTTACCATCGCCTGGGTCGCCGGAGTCGCAATCGTTGCAATCAGGTCAACACCGCTGTCTGCCATCTCCTGGCAGATGGTATTCAGCGCTGCCGCATCGCCCTGTGCATTTTTGTAAACAATATCGACTTTACCACCTGTATATTTTTCAGTCAGCTCCTCCGAGAAACCATCGCGCATATCTGCAAATGCACCGTTATCAATCATCTGGATCACGCCAACCTTGATATCGCCCTTTGCCTCGCTGGCTGCTGCCTCCGATGCATCTCCATTTTCAGAAGCCTCAGAATCAGCCGCTGCTGTCGTCTCTGCCGCATTCGAGCCGCCACAGCCTGCCATCGTCAGTGCCATTGCCGCTGCCATCGCTGCTGCTGTGCCTCTTTTTGCCATCATTCCAAATCCATTCATTTTTCTCATAATACTCTCCCTTTCCGCCATCCTGGCTCTCGCTGATTTTGATTCCCAACGAAATATAAAATCCCCGGCGCAGACAAACTCCTGCGCCGGGGACGAATAAACAAATATCGTGGTGCCACCCCTGTTCTCAGACCTTCAAACTTTATATAAAAAAGCAGATATTCTCACACAATGGAAAATATCTGCCATCCAGTCTGACTCATTCTACGGTACGGAAAACATAGACATGATTGATAATGCGAAATCAGATATGCTCTCGATACCCTACTCTTTAACGCAGAGTTACGGCTGCAGCTACTCGAATCACTCTTTCACCTCGCATCTCCCAAATCCATTCCATACAGCCCTTCATACCGGTTTCCACCAAGCCCGGCTCTCTGTGATGTACCTCTGTATGTACTCGTTTTGTTCATCGATTTTGTAGTGTTGTATTTAATTTTTTCATAGTTTACCACTATGTTTTTAAGTTGTCAACCCTATTTTCGAATTTTTCTTTATCATCGGCAAAATCGGGTTACTGTTCACAGGTAGGCACTTTTGGAACCGAAAGTGCCGTAAGAAAACGTG